>NZ_JBYCLE010000427.1:0-6178 GCF_057473765.1 Mycobacterium sp. TH-M106
TCCCGTAATCGGTGCCCGCCGCGATCGCCAGCATCACCATGATGTTGACCGCGAATGTGGTGAGGCCCATGACGTTGTGATATCCAAGGAACGCGACGACCCCCCGGGCGCAGGACAATTCCAGCAGCGTCAGGAAAAGCTGCGCCAACATCGTGGTGAGCGATCGAAAGACAACCAGCAACATGACCGTGATCGCGCCGATGGTGAACAGCGTGATCTTCGCCAGGCTCGCATCGCCGATTGCCCGCAGGTCCGCAGTGAGTGCCGCCGGGCCGGTGACATACGCCTTGACGCCCGGTGGCGCCGGGGTGTCGGCGACCGCCTTGCGAACAGCTTTGACGGAATCGTTGGCGTAGGTGGTGCCTTGGTTGCCGACGAGATTGAGCAGCACGTAGGCGCTCTTGGCGTCGGCGCTCTGGACACCGGCCGCGGTTAACCTGTCGCTCCAGAAATCCTGAATATGCTCGACGTACGCGGGGTTTTTTGCCAGCTTCTTGAGTATCTCGTCGTAGTAGTGATGGGCGGCCTCCCCGAGTTCCTGTTGCCCCTCCAGAACCAGCATCACCGTGCTGTTGGAGTTGTATTCCTTGAAATTATGGCCGACCCTCATCATCGCCTGCATCGACGGTGCATCCATGGGCGCCAGCGGTGTCGAGTGCTCCTCGGAGATCACTTCCAGCTGCGGAACCAGGGTGTTCACCGCGATGGTGAGCAGCACCCAGAAGACGATGATTGGCACCGCGAAGATGCGCAGCATGTGTGCGAAAAACGGTTGTTTGCCGCGGTTGTCGGTGTGTCCGCCGGCGGGTGCTTTGGGTGCTTTGGGTGCCGTCATCCGGATTTCACCAGGCAGAAGGTCTGGGCGTTACCGCCCACGGCGCGCCGTTCGTCGAGGAGCCGATCGTCGATCTTGATGCGGCAGCCGATTTCGCCGGTGTTCCCCTGCACCGCGATGTTGGCCATGACCGCGGGGAGGACAGTGACGACGGTGTAGGACCACGGCAGCGGGACGCCGTTGAGCTGGTGGACGTTGGCCTCGGCGTCCCAGTAGTTGATGCTGGCGACGGTACCGGGGGGGCCGAAGGCCTCGTAGCCGATGTATTTCGGGTTGAACTGCACGATCTCGATCCCCGCGCCCGCGTTGGCGTTGAGATCCTGAGACGCAAAGATCCGGTGCAGCCGTGCGACGACCACGCCGGAAACAGCGATCACCACCACGAAGATCAGTGGTATCCATGCCCTTTTGAGGGCGCGGGTAGCGGAGATCGTTTTCACCTCACCGCCTTCCGACAGTCCGTCGCGAATCGCCCAACGGGCAGCATAACCTTCGCTTGTCTAAGGATCGTAGGGGGTTCGACGATGCGGCGCGGGAATTCGGATCAACAGCTCCCGCCTGTGGGCACACGGCACCACCGGGGCCGAACGTCGGCCGAAGCGCTCCGCTACCATGCCGTCATGGCCGCTGTGACACATCGACTCTCGGCTGGTGCCGCGCTTGTCGCCCTGACCGCCCTGACCGCCCTGGTGGTGCCGGTGCTTTCCGGCTGCGCCAACAGCAATAAGGCCGCCCCGGCCAGCTCGCTGGCGACGTCCACCAGCTCCGGTGCATCGTGGTCCCGCCCGACCAGCCCGCCCGACCCGCAGACGCTGTTGCGCGCCGCGGCGACCGCCGCGGCGAAAACGCCGGATGGCACGCTGACTTTCATCGAAAGCGAAACCGACGACGCGGGAACCTGGAAGGTCCGGTTGACCAGCCCGGACGGCACCGAGCAGCAGCTGAAAATCGGAGTCGACGGCCTCACGGTGTTGGTCGGGCCCACCCCGAACAACGACAGCACCGCAGACAAGGAAAAGCGCCGCGCCTTGTTGCATGGGGCGCAGGCCGCGCAGCTGGACTACCGGTCGGCGGTGGACAAGATGCTCGCGGCGGTGCCGAACGGTTCGATCACCGAACTGAAGCTCACCGACGCCAACGCCACCACTGTCTGGGAGGCCCAGGTGTGGGACACCTACCTGGTCGAACACGACGTCACTGTCAACGCTGTCTCCGGTGACCTGGTGGCTAACAAGCAGGTGTGACTTTCGGCCTGGCCCGGCCGGTGACCGGCCCGCAAGTTTAGAGCCGAACGGCCCTAGTACGCATAGGGGAAAACCCGTCACCCTGTTTACATCCGCACTACCGAATGTGAGGATTGCGCAGCGTCATTGACGATGCGCGGATACCGATTTTGGGCCAAGAGATGACATGAACAGGAGTTCAATGATGGGAAGCACGAACGTGGTCGACGGGGTCGACATGAACGCATTGACGACAATGGTTGAAGCGGTGAGGGATGATCATAACCTGGCCAAGGTGACCTTCCGGGCCAACTCCCAATGGCAAGGCGGTTGCCTTGTCAGCTCTCAGATCGGAGCGATGACTCAGGGAGGCGACACCGACACCGGCCGTGCTGGAAAGTTCACCATGACAAGCGACCATCCCGTCTCACTACTCGGCAAGAGCGATGAGGCGCCCACACCGGCCGAGTATCTCTTGCAGGGCCTCGCGGGGTGCTTGACGTGCAACATCGTGGCTACCGCCGCGTCTCGGGGAATCGAACTGGAAAGCTTCGCCTGCGAGGTGGAAACCGACTTCGATGTTGCGTCGCTGTTCCTGGGTATCACCGAGGGAATCACCGCCGAACAAGCCTCCGGCGCCCAGGAGTTTCGCGCCAGGTTGAAGATCAGCGCACCTAAGGCGAGCCGGGAAGAGATCGAAGCGGTGGTCAAGGCCGGCAGGGAACGGTCTCCTGTTACTAACACCCTCGCCAGGGCGGCCAAGGTGGTCGTGACGCTGGATTGAGTACCGCCGAGGTCAATGACCAACGCGGTCAGTTCGACCTTGCATAGCCGCACCCGGCATCCGTGGGACCGCACGCCCGTCGGCGCAGATCAGCAGTCGGCGGGCGTGCGGATAGAGCGGTCGGCCTATCATCCCGGAGGCTGGCTTTTCGCGGTGAGTGCCAGTTGCATCGAGCCGTCTGCTGCTGTCTTCGGATGACCAGCGCAGTTTCGTGGCGTTTCGGAGGCTGTGTACCTTTTTCGGTGTAGCGGTGGTCGAAAAGGTTACAAGGTAGGCAAGGTAGGCAAGATGAAACGGTCCGTCGTCGCCGTGTCGGTATTCGCCTTAATGGCGGTATCCGGTTCGGCCTCATGTTCGATGCAGCCGAGCGACTCCGGCGTAATCACGACATTCCCGTCGACGCCGCCGCCCGCGCCGAAGGTCGCCCGGATCGGTCAGACCCTCGACCTCATGCGCATCGGCGAGCAGCCGATCGCGGTGACGCTGGTGCAGGTCATCAACCCGGCGACCGTTCCGAACGGCTGGGCCGAACCCGGGAAAACCTATATCGCCACCAAACTGACGATCAAAAATGTCGGGTCGACGACCATCGTCGGCAACAGCAACAGCAATGTCAGGGTGGTCGGATCCGACAAGCAGGAGTACACGGCCGACCTCGCGAACGTGATCGAGTGCAGGGACTTCATCGACGGGTGGTTCATCATCCCAGTGGGCTCCACCGCGGCCGGCTGCGTGGTGTTCAAGCTTCCGCCGGGCGTCACGCCGGCAAAGGTGACGTACAGGCCGTCCTCGGGGATCGCCCGTGACGTCGGCGAGTGGCTGAGCACCTGAGAGCGATCGTTACCAGGGCCACCGCGACAGCCCTCGCCGGTGGAGGGCCACCGCGACAGCCCTCGCGGGTGGCCGGCTGTGGCGGTGGGGCGGGGGAACCGTTTCTGCACAACCTGGGGGTGGTCCACAGTTTGGGTCCTTACCCTGTCTGATCGGACGATCCGGCCGGTCGCCGCAGCTACGGTCGGCGCATGCGAACAGAATTGCCCGGTGAGCGGCTGCGCCGGCGACTCGCCGGCCAACCGGGAGCCGACACCACCGACGACGAGGACGAGGGGCCGGACCCGGCCGGCTCGGCCAGCTCGGCTAGCGACCCGAATTCGCTGCTGCCGCGCTGGCTGCCCGACGGGTCCACTACTGGCGGTGGGCCGGCCTGGTTGGACAAGGTGCGGGCCGACCCCGGACGGGCCGGCGCCATCGCGCTGGCGGCGGTGGCCGTCATCGCGGTGCTGATCACCGTGTTCACCATGATCCGGGATCGGCCGGCACCGGTGACGTCGGCGAAACTTCCCCCGGTGGAGATGGTTTCCTCGGCGAGCCCGCGCGCCAGCTCAGCCCCGGGCGGGGCGAACGGATCCGACCAGCCGGTGGTGGTTAGCGTGGTCGGGTTGGTGCACAGTCCCGGGCTGGCGACGTTGGCGCCCGGCGCTCGCATCGCCGACGCGCTCACCGCCGCCGGCGGTCCGCTGGACGGCGCCGACACCGTCGGGTTGAACATGGCGCGCCAGCTCGCCGATGGTGAGCAGATCGTCGTCGGGATCGCGCCGCCGTCCGGTCAGCCGACCGTGCTGGGCAGCTCGGTCGGCGGCGGCTCGACCGGCCCAGCCAACGCCGCCCCCGGCGCCGCCCCGGCATCCAGCCGACCCAAACCGGTATCCGGTGAGGTGGTCAATCTCAACACCGCGACAATCGAGCAGCTGGACGCGCTGCCCGGCGTCGGCCCGGTGACCGCGGCCGCGATCGTGGCGTGGCGCGACGCCCACGGCAAGTTCACCAGTGTCGACCAGCTCGGTGAGGTCGACGGGATCGGTCCGGCACGCTTGGCGAAGCTGCGTCCGCTGGTCCGCACCTGAGTTCGTGGCGGCATCCGGTCCGGCGGCTTGTTGACCTCGGGGCTGCGGCTGGATGTTCGGCTGGTTCCGGCGGCGCTGACCAGCTGGATCGTCACCGCAGCCGGGATCGTGTGGCCGGTCGGGGGTTTGATCGCGGCGCTGTGCGTACTGCTGGGTGTCGCATCGGGTGCGCTGTGGTGGCGCGCCGAACGGGTTTCCCGCCCGGGATGGCGCATGGTGAGCGCCAATCTGGTCGCGGTCGCGGTGGTGGGAGCGGGTTTCGGGTGCGCGGTCGCGCTGCGGGCCGACGCGGTCCGTCACCATCCGGTCACCGCGGCGTTCGGCACCGTCGCTGCGGTGACGGTCACCCCCAGCGAGAGTGCGCTGCCGGCGGGTGGGCGGCGGCTGATGTTCCGCGCCACCCTGCAGCGGCTGGGCGGTGACGTGTCGTCCGGCCGGGTGGTGATTTTTGCGCCCAGCGCGGACTTCGGCAAGCTGACGGTGGGTCAACCGGTGGCCTTCCGCGCGCGCATCGCCCGTCCCGCCCGGCGCGACCTGACGGTGGCGGTGCTCACCGCGACCGGACAGCCCGCCTGGGGCCGGGCCGGAGTCGCCCAGCGGGCCGCTCACACCGTCCGCACCCAGTTCGCCGCCGCCGCCCGCCGGGCGTTATCCGACGAGCAGGCCAGGATGTTGCCGGCGCTGGTGCTCGGCGACACCTCCGCGGTCACCGCCGCCACCAGCCGGGAGTTCCGCGACTCCAACCTGATGCATCTGATGGCGGTGTCCGGGGCCAATGTCACGATCGTCTGCGGGGCGGTGCTGTTCTTGGCGCGGCTGGTCGGCCCACGCGCTGCGGTGCTGCTGGCCGCGCTGGCGCTGGTGGCGTTCGTCATCGTGGTGCAGCCGACGGCCAGCGTGCTGCGGGCGGCGGTGATGGGGGCGATCGGGTTGCTGGGGATGCTGTCCTCGCGGCGGCGTCAGGCACTGCCGAGCCTGTCGGCCAGCGTGCTGGTGCTGCTGGCCGTCGCACCGCAGCTCGCCGTCGACGTGGGATTCGCGTTGTCGGTGGTGGCCACCGCGGCGCTGGTGACGATCGCGCCGGTGTGGGCGGCCCGCCTGGTATCGCGCGGCTGGCCCCGGCCGCTGGCGGCGGCGGTGTGCGTGGCGTGGGCCGCGCAGCTGGTGACCGCTCCGCTGATCGCCGGAGTGTCGGGCCGCGTCAGCGTGGTCGGTGTGGCGGCCAACCTCGCGGTGGCGCCGCTGGTCGCGCCGATCACCGTGCTGGGCAGCACGGCCGCGGCGTTGTGCGGGTGGTGGCCGGCCGGCGCGCAGCTGTTGATCCGGTTCACCGGCCCGGAATTGTGGTGGGTCTGCCGGATCGCGCACTGGTCGGCCGGTATGCCGGCGGCCAGCGCGCCCGTTCCGGCCGGGCTGGCCGGTGTGGTCGGCG
>NZ_JBYCLE010000428.1:0-3265 GCF_057473765.1 Mycobacterium sp. TH-M106
GCAGTCAACTCATCAATCCTGCGCAACGCCTCAACAACCACCCCCCGACCAACCATCAACCCAACCTCTCCGAAAGACGCCGCAGCAACTCATCATCATCCATGGACGTCGTGCGGAAGCGTCTGCGGTCGCTGGCGCTGATCGGGTGCGGTCCGGCCGAGCGTCCAGGTGGGCCGCCAACCGCGGGTGGTGCGACTTTGAAATCAGCGACGCCACTCCCCTGACGTGTCACGGTGCCAACCTGTCCGGAACCTCCCTGCCCGAGCTGCGTTTTTCTTTGAACTCGATGATCGTAACAAGCTGCCCTGTAGGAACCTTCAAGGCTGACGCCGTTAGGTGCCGGTTCTCCCAGCACAACCCAGGTTATGTGGGGCTACCGAGGCACCCAACGCTCCCGAAGCTCCCAAGGCTCCCGTGAGCGTCGCTACCTGAACGTCTCTGCCCCGTCGACAGCTGCCACGGCGTCCAGACGGGTGAATCCGCCCTCTTGATAATGCTCCGCGCATACCGAGCGGCGGATCTTGCCACTTGTGGTGATCGGGATGGTGCCTGGTGGTACCAGCACCAGATCCGCCACCCGGACCCCGTGCGCCTTCGCAATGGCCGACGTCACTTTCTGCTTGAGCGCGGGAATCCGATTCAGCAACTCTTGATCCGAGCTGCCCTTCTTCTTGAACTCGGCGATCGCGACCAATTGTTCGCCATGGTGGTTGGGGACTGCGATGGCCGCGGTCCGTCCCCCGGTGATCTCTTGGATCGTCGCCTCGATGTCGTCGGGGTAGTGGTTGCGTCCATCCACGATCAGCAGGTCCTTGATGCGACCGACGATGTAGAACTCGTTGTCGGTGATGACACCCAGATCCCCGGTTCGCAGCCACGGCCCCCGCGGAGTTCCTGGCGAGGGATCGACGATCTGCCCGCCGAAGGTGCGCTCCGATTGTTGGGGCTTTCGCCAGTAGCCGGAGGCGATGTTGTTGCCGTGCAGCCAGATCTCCCCGACCCTGCCGGCCGGATTCTCGGCACGAGTCTCCGGATCGACGATCCGCACCGTGCACGCACGCGGGGCACCGACGCTGACCAGTTCGGAACCGGCTTCGCTTTCGCAAGCCTTCGCATATCCGGCTGCCAGCTTCTCGTAGTCGAAACGAACGATCGTGGGACGCTGCGCCCGCGGTGCCGACCCCGCGTACACCATCGCTTCGGCCAGCCCGTACGACGGCGCAACCGCGTTGGCGGGCAGATTGAAACGGGCGAACCGCTCGGTGAAACGTCTGATCGTTGTCGCGTATATGCGCTCACTGCCGCTGAGGATCGTGTGCACACTCCCCAGGTCCAACCCTGCCATGTCCTCGTCGGAGGTGCGGCGTGCAGCCAGTTCGAACGCAAAGTTCGGCGCCGCGGTACACACCTGGGGGTTGCCGGCCAGTTGCTGCATCCACCGGGCCGGCTTCTGCAGAAAGGCGACCGGGCTCATCAGCACCGCCGGGCGGTCCAGCGTGACCGGGCCAACGACTCCGAGCAGCAGGCCCATGTCGTGGTAGAAGGGCAGCCACGACACCAACGTGATGTCCCGCGGCGGAACTCCGCCGTTGTCCGCAAAGTAGTCGGCCACCACCTGCTCGACGTTCGCGAAAATATTTTTGTGCGACACCACGACCGCGGTCGGCACCCGGGTCGAACCGGAGGTGTACTGCAGCAGGGCGGTCTTGGTCTGCGTTGCGCCGCTGCGGGAGTCGGTGAAGTCCACCGGCGCGTCCAGGTCGAGCGCGTCGACCTCGATGACGGTCGGCGGGCTCGACAGTCCGCCCGCCAGTGAGACGACGTCGTTGACCACCGCCGACGTCGTCAAAATAGCCGCCGGCGAGCTGTCCCGCAGGGCCGCGGAGATCCGCTCGTCGTGGGCGCCGAGCATCGGCGCGGACAGCGGAACCGCGACCAAGCCGGCCGTCATCGCACCGAGGAAGCCGGCGATGTAGTCCAGGCCTTGCGGAGCGATGATCGCGACCCGGTCGCCCGGTGACCCGCAGGATGCGACCTCCCGGGCGACGACCTGCGCGCGCTGGTGGATCTGAGACCACGTCAGGGTCTCGGAGTATCCGTTGGGGTCGACCTCGTAGTCGATGAATGTATACGCAGCCCCCTCCGGCCTTTGCCGGACACGTTCGGCGAGCGCAGCCGGTATGGAAGATACGACCGTCGACACCGAAACCTCCCTCCCCATACCTTGAACTCAGCGTAAAAAACCCGGCCCGATCTCGACGGCCCGGGTAATGCCTCCCCGCGGCAGGCTACCACGGGAACCCCACCGACCGGAATCCGAAAGCACCCTGGACCCCCTCACCGTTGCCTGCAGCATAGGGCTCTAGGCGCGGTTGAAAGGTGGGTTTGCGCAGTTTTCCCGCAAATTCGACTGAGCGGATGGGTGCAAGCCCAGGTCACTGTGGCTGGCGACACCATGCCGAGATCTTCTCCTCGACATCGCCCACGAGTTCCCCAAGGTGGTCGTTGAGATAAAAGTGGTGGCCGGCGAACATCCGGGCGGTGAACTGCGACGTCGTTCGCTCCGACCACGGTGCCACCTTCTCATCGGTGGCGACTTCGTCGCTGTCGCCGAAGTATGCGAAAATCGGGCAGGATAGCGTCGCATCGGGTGGACATTGGTAATTCGCGATGGCCTTCAACCCGCGCAGGGTGGGCAGGATCTTGGCTGCGAATTCCTCGTTCTTCAAGAACTCAGGATTGACCCCGGTCATCTCGCTGACGGCTTCGAGCAGGCCACGGTCGGATTCCGGGATGTGCTCGTACCCGACGCGGCCCGGCGCGGCCGACGCGGAGACGAACAGGGCGCCGATCGGGTTTCCCGCCTCCTCGAACCTGAGGGCGACCTCGAACGCCAACAGGGCACCCATGCTGTGACCGAAGAACGCCACCCGCCCGTCGGACTGGTCCGACAGTGCCAGTTGCTTGCATACCCGGTCGGCAAGCTCGGGGATGCCGGTGAAGGCACCGAGGTCGTGGCTGCCGCCCCGACCCGGGTATTGCACCGCGATGCGTTTGACACCGCTCGAGAACGCGTTGGCGAAGGCTGTGTAATCCCGCGGCGATCCACCGGCGTGCGGAAAGATGTAGAGCTTCAGCTTGCGCTCGGCCACCCGGCCACCTTAGCGGCGATCGCCAGCGCGGCGAAGCCGGGCGCAGCGGGTCGCCGCCACCTGCCCAGCGGCGATCGCCAGCGCGGCGAAGCCGGGCGCAGCGGGTCGCCGCC
>NZ_JBYCLE010000429.1:0-6815 GCF_057473765.1 Mycobacterium sp. TH-M106
CGTGAAGGTCGGCGTCGGCCCCGGCGCCATGTGCACCACCCGGATGATGACCGGTGTGGGCCGTCCGCAGTTCTCCGCCGTGGCCGACTGCGCGGACACCGCGCGCCGGCTTGGTGCGCACGTGTGGGCCGACGGTGGGGTCCGTCATCCCCGAGATGTAGCGCTGGCACTGGCGGCCGGTGCGTCCAACGTGATGATCGGCTCCTGGTTCGCCGGCACCTACGAGTCGCCCGGCGACCTGATGCTCGACCATGCGGAGCAGCCCTACAAAGAAAGCTACGGGATGGCCTCCAAGCGGGCTGTGGTCGCCCGTACCACAGCGGACAGCGCGTTCGAACGGGCCCGCAAAACATTGTTCGAAGAAGGCATTTCAACGTCCCGGATGGGGCTGGACCCGGACCGCGGCGGGGTCGAAGACCTGCTCGACCACATCACCTCGGGGGTGCGCAGCACCTGCACCTACGTCGGCGCGTCCACGCTGGCCGAATTGCACGAACGAGCCGTGCTGGGGGTGCAGTCGGCGGCCGGGTTCGCCGAGGGCCATCCACTGCCGTTCGGCTGGTGACGACGTTGGCTACCCTGACCGCCAGCCTGCTCAGCCTGCTGGCCTTCGCGGTCCTGACGGTCGGCACAGCGGTGTTCGTCGCGGCCGAGTTCTCGCTGACCACCCTCGAACGCAGCACCGTCGATGCCAACGCCCGCCGCGGCGCCCGCCGCGACATCTACATCCAACGCGCGCACCGTACGCTGTCGTTTCAACTGTCCGGCGCGCAGCTGGGTATCTCCGTCACCACGCTGGCGACCGGCTACCTCGCCGAACCGGTGCTGGCCCGGTGGCTGCGCCCCGGCGTCACGGCGCTCGGTCTGCCCGCAGGGATAGCCGGGCCGGTGGCGCTGTTTTTCGCGCTGGTGCTCGCGACGTCGCTGTCGATGGTCTTCGGCGAGCTGGTGCCGAAGAACCTGGCGGTGGCGCGGCCGCTGCCGGTCGCGCGGGCGGTGGTCGGCCCGCAGCTGCTGTTCTCGCGGGCGTTCGCCCCGGCCATCCGACTGACTAACGGGGCCGCGAACCGCATGCTGCGCCGGCTGGGCATCGAGCCCGCGGACCGATTGCGGTCGGCCCGCTCACCGAGGGAGCTGGCGTCGCTGGTTCGCAGTTCGGCACGCAGCGGCACGCTCGACGAAGCCACCGCGGCACTGGTGGACCGATCACTGCGGTTCGGTGCCCTGACCGCCGGCGAACTGATGACACCGCGATCCAAGATCGTCGCGCTGCAGTCCGACGACACCATCGCCGATGTGGTCGCGACCGCCGCCGATACCGGGTTCTCCAGCTTCCCGGTGGTCGCCGGCGACCTCGACGAGACGGTCGGCATCGTGCACGTCAAGCAGGTGTTCGACGTGCCCGCCGCCGAACGGGCGCACACGCGGGTCACCGCGGTGGCGCAGCCGGTGGCGGTGGTGCCGTCCACCCTCGACGGTGACGCGGTGATGGCACAGATCTGCAACGGTGACGCCGGCGGCATGCAGGCCGTGCTGGTCGTCGACGAGTACGGCGGCACCGCCGGCATGGTGACCCTGGAGGATTTGATCGAGGAAATCGTCGGCGACGTCCGCGACGAACACGACGATGCCACCCCCGACGTGGTGACCGCGGGCGACGGGTGGCGGGTCTCCGGCCTGTTGCGCATCGACGAGGTGGCTGCGGCCACCGGGTACCGGGCCCCCCCGGGGGGATACGAAACCATCGGCGGCCTGGTGCTGCAACAGCTCGGTCACATTCCGCACGACGGCGAATCGGTCGAACTGGCGGTGTTCGACCCGGATGAGCCCGCGAACAATCCTGTTCGATGGCGGGCCACCGTGATCCGCATGGACGGCCGCCGCATTGACGTGGTGGAGCTGACCGAACTGCGGACCGTCGATGGATGACGTGCTAGACGTCTTGTTGACCGTGCTGCTGATCGCCGGCAACGCGTTCTTCGTCGGTGCCGAGTTCTCGCTGATCTCCGCACGCCGGGACCGGCTGGAAGCCCTCGCCGAACAGGGCAGGCAGAGTGCGCTCGCGGTGATCCGCTCCGGTGAGCGGCTACCGCTCATGCTGGCCGGGTTTCAGTTGGGCGTTACGGTCTGCTCGATCCTGCTCGGCCGCATCGGCGAGCCTGCGGTCGCTGACCTGCTGGACCGTCCGTTGGCGCTGATCGGCATCCCGGACACGCTGGTGGACACCGTGTCGTTCGTCGTCGCACTCTCGATCGTGGTGGTGCTGCACCTGCTGTTCGGCGAGATGGTGCCGAAAAACATCACCCTCGCCGGCCCGGAAAAAGCAGCGATGCTGCTGATCCCGCCGTATCTGCTCTACGTAACGGCCGCTCGTCCCTTCATCGTGTTCTACAACTGGTGCGCCAACGTGACACTGCGCGCGCTGCGGGTGCAGCCCGAGGACGAACTGGCGGTTACGGTCTCCACCGTCGAGTTGAGCGACATGATCGCCGAATCGGTCTCGGCGGGTCTGCTGGACTCCGAGGAGTACACCCGGCTCACCCGCGCGTTGCAGATCCGCACCCGGGTCGTCGCCGACGTCGCGGTCCCGGTACGCGACATCCGTTCGGTGCCGGTGGCGGCCGCCGGTTGTGGGCCGAGTGTCGCGGCGGTCGAGCGGGCCCTGGCCCAGACCGGCTACTCGCGGTTCCCGGTGGTCGACGTGGGAGACCGTGCCGGCCGGTTCGTCGGCTATCTGCACATCAAGGACGTGTTGTCGCTGGGCCTGCTAGACGCCTCGGGCGCCCCGGACACCCTGGTCGACCGGTCGGCCGTGCGCCCCCTGCCCCGGCTTCCGGCGTCGCTGCCGCTGCCCGAAGCGCTGTCGCAGCTGCGCCGCAGCAATAGCCACCTGGCGCTGGCGGTAGCAGACAAAGCCGCCGACGGCCGCGTGGTCGGAATGGTCACCCTGGCGGATCTGGTGGAAGACCTGGTCGGCACGGTGCACGACGGCACCCACCGGGCCTGACGTCGTCGACCGGAACTGCCGAAAATTACCACACCGGGAATCGAGGTTAGAAGAAAGCCGCAGCGTCCACAACGGGGGCCGCGCTGAGGTTGGCGAAGCCTAGTTGGAGATCGGTCCATATCAGCGTGTTTTGAGCTGCATCCACTCCTGAATCACTCGTGATCGCGGTCGCCAACGCATGGTCGGCATTGAGTACAGCCTCGCTGGCATGCACCCAGTTCTGTCCGATCGGGTCGAAAACTAGCTGATTGACCAGGCCCGACAAGGATCCGTCGTGAGACGAGATAGCCTTCTCTGCTAACTGCAGCACATCGATGGCCCCTACGCGGTCTTGCATTCCCACGAGACCACTAACGATCTCGTGGTCACTACTGGGGAGACTGCTCAAAACGTTGTCGCCCTCGGTCAAATTCGTGCTGGCGGTGGCCAGCAACTCAGCAGGGGTGGTGGTGCCGTCGGTGGGCGCACCCGCGAAGGAGTTGAGAAAAAAATCATCCACAAATGCTCTGAAGTTGTCCCCTGCGAGGTTCAGCCAGTCTCCAAACTGACTGGCAATCGCACCGTCCGCTGATTCATCCGATGCGGCAGTCGCTGCGACGTTGAGGGCATCAGGATCGGCATGGGCGGTGCCCAGCCCGATCATCACAGTAGCGACTGCGCCGCCGACCAAGCCCGCACCGATGCCCCATCGCCGGACACGCCAAGCGATTCGATGATCATCAAACATGTGAGAACTCCAAAATATTCATAGCGATCAACCTTTCATCCCGACCACTGGCTAACTCCAGTGGGTATAGGTTAGCGGGACCCCCCGTCGTCGGCCCGCCTTTAAGCGTTGAGCACACGATACCTCATCTTCATGCGCGCTTGCGGATCTTAACACGCATTACCCGCCTACGGGAGTTAAGGCTAGCATCAACCCAGGCCAAGCGAGTTGAAGGCATTTTGCACGGCGACTTCTTCGAGCATTAGAGCACCGTCGTTTGTCCAGCCTGACGCATTATCGATGGTTAGGCTGACGGCTTGGCCGGCACCGACCACATTCT
Source organism: Mycobacterium sp. TH-M106 (assembly GCF_057473765.1). Lineage (NCBI taxonomy): Bacteria > Bacillati > Actinomycetota > Actinomycetes > Mycobacteriales > Mycobacteriaceae > Mycobacterium > Mycobacterium sp. TH-M106. The sequence goes on from NZ_JBYCLE010000429.1 coordinate 4,054, forward strand.
CCTCCAAGCTGTGGTCATTGGAGACCATCCAACCCTCTCCCAAGTCACCGGTCAGCAACTGAAGGCTATTAACTAAAGAGGAGTTCGTTTCGTCTGACTTCGGTATGTTTGTCGGAAGCGAATCTAAAAAGTTAGCCAGGCCACCCTGGAAGTTGTGTTGCGCGTCGAGGCTCCCATCCGTATATTCAAAAAATGATGCCGACAACACAGGCGCGTTCTTCGCAGTGTCGATCGCATTGCCCAAATCGGTGTTGGCTTGGTTCAACTCGCTCAGAGCTAAACCCAAGAGCCCGCTTACATCATCGGCGTGGGCTACCTGCATGGACACTGCAGCCACGCCGCTTCCAACGATCAAACCGACAACCATCCCCCATGGACGCGCATTACGCGCCCGCAGGCTCGTCGTTTCCGATTGGCATGAAACCAATTCATCCTGATACTCGTACATCCAAGTTCTCCTTTTCCGACTTCACTTACAGTGAGACGACTTCTAGCTAAAATCGTGGCAGAGAGCCGCACAAATTCCCTCTCCAATATGCTCTATGAGTGATATTTCAGGTGCAAAATCATTCAGGAACGCAGTGACGTTGTCATCTGTGAGGTTCAGCCAGTCTAAGAACTGACTAGCAATCGCACCGTCACCTGATTCACCGGATACGGCAGCCGCTGCGGCGTTGAGAGCATCAGGATCGGCATGCGTGGGAGGGGCAGCCGACAAGGTTAACCCCACCGCAATAACTACTCCCGCCACCCAGGCCGATTGCTGTCGCGGTGTTATGTCCCACCGGCGGCGTGGTCGTGCGACCCCGTAGCCAGCATCAACAATCGAAGAAACGCTGGACAACATATTTCTCCTCCTTAACTCCTTTAACAATTTGGTTCAGCCTGACGTCGAAACCTGCGGAACCAGCGGAGCAGGGCTCTGATCTCGCCTCCAGGGCTCGCTGTTCTGTCAACCTGGGTTGAGGTACCCGCCCCGAAGCGTCGGCGTGGTCGATGCGTTGGGCTTGGTAGCAGTGTCGGCCGTTGACGGATCGAACAGCCTGTTGTGATGTGGTTCACAAGTGCGTATAAGAGCAAAAAAATGTCCTCTGTCAAGCGAGTGTTACGTACGAGACGAGATGTAACAGTCCTTCGATGTTGTGTGCTCAGGTTGAGCCGGCGGGATCCAGCGGGTCGCCGGATGCGGATAACCGCAGTACCGGACGGTAGGGTGGTTCATTGCCGACGAGGCTCGACGGGGTTAACAGGGGCCGCAACGGGGCGAGAAGAGAGGGCATGCATGACCGACCGGGTGTCAGTGGGCAACCTGCGGGTGGCCCGGGTGCTGTACGACTTCGTGACCAACGAAGCGCTGCCCGGAACCGGCGTCGACGCCGACAGCTTCTGGGCGGGTGTGGACAAGGTCGTCACCGACTTGACGCCGCGAAACCAGGAATTGTTGGCGCGCCGCGACGAACTGCAGGCCCAGATCGACAAGTGGCATCGCCACCGGGTGATCGAGCCGATCGACCCGGAGGCCTACCGGGCGTTCCTCGCCGAAATCGGCTACCTGGCGCCCGAGCCCGGCGATTTCACGGTCACCACGTCCAACGTCGACGACGAGATCACCATGCAGGCCGGCCCGCAACTGGTGGTCCCGGTGCTCAACGCCCGGTTCGCGCTCAACGCCGCGAACGCCCGGTGGGGGTCGCTGTACGACGCGCTGTACGGCACCGACGTCATCGAGGAGACCGACGGCGCCGAGAAGGGCACCGAGTACAACCCCGTGCGCGGCGCCAAGGTGATCGCCTACGCCCGTAAGTTTCTCGACGACTCGGTGCCGCTGGGAAACGGTGCGTGGACCGAGGCCAAGAGCTTCGCGGTCAACGACGGCCGGCTGGTGATCACCCTGGCCGACGGGCTGGAGACCACCCTGGCGACGCCCGGCCAGTTCGTCGGCTACACCGGGGCAGCCGAGTCGCCGTCGTCGGTGCTGCTGGTCCACCACGGCCTGCACATCGAGATCCTGATCGACCGCGAGTCACCGATCGGCGCGACCGACACCGCGGGGATCAAGGACGTGGTGCTGGAATCGGCGGTCACCACCATTCAGGATTTCGAGGACTCGGTCGCTGCGGTCGACGCCGACGACAAGGTGGCAGGCTACCGCAATTGGCTGGGTCTGAATCGGGGTGACCTCACCGAGCAGGTCGACAAAGGCGGCGAGTCCTTCACCCGGGTGCTGCGCCCTGACCGCGAGTTCACCGCCGCCGACGGCGGCACGCTGACGCTGCCCGGCCGCAGCCTGATGTTCTGCCGCAACGTCGGTCATCTGATGACCAACGACGCCATCGTGTACACCGCCGACGACGGTGAGCTCCGAGAGGTCTACGAAGGCATCCAGGATGCGTTGTTCACCGGCCTGATCGGAATCCACGGGCTGAAGTCCGGCGGCGAGAACGGGCCGCTGCTCAACGGCCGCACCGGATCGATCTACGTCGTCAAACCCAAGATGCACGGCCCGGACGAAGTCGCGTTCACCTGCGAACTGTTCAGCCAGGTCGAAGACGTGCTAGGGCTGCCGCAGGCCACCATCAAGGTCGGCATCATGGACGAGGAGCGGCGCACCACCGTCAACCTGAAAGCGTGCATTAAGGCCGCCGCCGACCGGGTGGTGTTCATCAACACCGGCTTTTTGGACCGCACCGGCGACGAGATCCACACCTCGATGGAGGCCGGGCCGATGGTGCGCAAGGCCGCCATGAAGACCCAGCCGTGGA
>NZ_JBYCLE010000430.1:0-9213 GCF_057473765.1 Mycobacterium sp. TH-M106
ATTCGACTCCAATGCCGACTTCACCGTGTTCTTGGAGACCCCCAGCATCCGGGCGATCATCTTGATCGACAAACCCTCCGCACGGCGCAACCGGCGATTCTCTGCCCAAGCTTCCACAGTCTACATTCCCTTCTGGTCCTTGCTAGCTCGGGTAGAGCCAGGAAACCGGACCTAGGGGGTCAGAATTCGGATGCCGCGCCGGGGTCAGTTTTCACGTGCCGTCGACAACAGCTGCCCGGACGGTTCGGCTCCGCAGGTGAGTGGTGTAACGGTTGCCGTGTCCGCGGCAACGTCAACCCGCGACGGACTGGGCCGCCCGCGTCCGCGGGCGCACCGGCGGCCAGAAACTCAAACTCGGGGCGCGGCAAGTCAAGCTAGCCCGGCAGATGTACGACGACACCGGCGCAGACAAACGCCGCTACACGTGCCGACGGCGCCCGCCGCACGCCGCCCCACGGCTTTGCCTGCGCGACCCCGCTGCCCGTCGCTACCGTGACGACCCATTGTGAAATCCCTCTCCTGTGACGAATCCTTTGGGTCGAACTGGTCCTCGGCGGTAGCCAACGTAACACCAGGCGAGGAAAACCCACAACTGAGGGCGTATAATATATAATTCCCTTTCCGCACTTCTCGAACCTGTTTTAGCTCCCCCATCCCTCGGCGTTTTCGACGGTCTGGACGAGCCCGGCGGGCACCCTCGACGAAGTAGGCGCGCAGCGCCTCGCAGCGGCGCTGGCCCGCGCCGCCGGACTGGGTGCTGGTTCTGGTAAACCTATTGAGGTGGGTACCGAAAGGCTGCCGAGGCAAGCCGTCTACCAGCAGAAACGCGACTCATCCCAGCCACAGGCCGACTCGAGTCGCCGACCCCTACCCATCCCGAGAATCGAGGTCAGACGATGAGCATTTGCGCCAACACGTGCCGCACGTCGTTGAGCTCCGCAACAGACAGCTTGATCTCGGGTGCCGGCCGGCGGAACCGCTCGGCAGACACGGTACGGATCTGCTCGGTGATTACCCAGCCGCCACCGGAAGCGATACGAACTCGATGCACCCACCCGGGACGTTCCACGCTGGTCAACGGCAGCACGCAGATCAGGCATCGCAGGGTCAGGTCGAGGTGGAAACGCGACGAGACCACAAGCGCCGGCCTATCTTTGCCTTGCTCGCGCCCCCGCACCGGATCAAAGTCGACAAACCACACCTGGCCAGGCTCGATGAGCGGTTTGCTGCTCACCGCGTCCACTCATCGACCACCGGAGCATCAGCGAGACCGGCATGTTCGGCCTCGGCGAGGTACTTCGACCAGCCATCAGGGTCAGCCTCACGGTAGCGGCGCACAGCCGCGATGGCTGTCGCCCGCCAGTGTTCATCGATGAGCCGGCGTACGGTCTCGTCAGCCGACACACCGCCGAACTCCTCGCGACCGATCCGCAGAACCCGCTCGCGGGTTTCTTCACTCACGCGCAACATGCATGTAGTATACAACTGTGTCAACGGGCGCGTTGACAATCGAGACAACATGGGCGGCCGAGTTTTCCGGCTAAGGCTAAGCTAAGACGTCGGCCGCACACCCATCCGTTCTGCTTTCAGGAGATCCCGGAGGATTTTGATCACGGTCGCCAACTCGGCGCGGGTGTAGCGGGACAGAAAGTCCTCGAGTCCACGGTTCATTTCGTCGTGCATCCGTCGGTGCGTGCGGGTGACGGTGTGGCCGTCGCCGGTGAGGCTGAGTGAGACCTCCTTGCGGTTGCCCGGTACCGGCGAACGCTGAACCAGCCCGGCGTCGACCAGCCGCTGCACATGCTTGGACACCGTGCCCTTGAGTTGCCCGGAGCGCTCCGCCAGCGCAACGACGTTGATGGGCTCATCGGTGAGGTGATCGAGCAGGTGGATGCTCAGTGTAGGAATCTCACGCACCACCGGCTCCAGACGACGTGGGCAGTGCGCGGCCATGAAGTCGCGCTCGGCGTCGCGGTCGGATGTGTCGAACTTATCGCCGACTGCCTGGATCAGGCCGCTGATCTCGGCGATGGCGTCCATCTTGGTTTTCATGGAAACTATCTTGTCATGCTGGGTCATCTTGTCATGCTGGGTCATCTTGTCATGCTGGGTCATCTTGAGTAGGTTTCCATGGAAACAATCTCCAGGAGGACACCATGAAGGCAGCGGTAGTCGAAGCGTTGGGCCGCTCACCGAAGTACTCGGATTTCCCGGAACCCTCCGCTCGCGACGACGCCGTGGTGGCGACAGTGGAGGCCGCGGCGCTGACCAACCTCACCCGCGGGCTAGTGTCGGGATCGCACTACGGCAGCTCGGCTTTGGCGCTGCCGAGCGTCGCCGGTGTGGACGGAGTGGCCCGGCTGCCGGATGGACGCCGGGTGTACACCGGGGCGCTGAGCCCCTACGGGATGATGGCCGAGCGCACGTTGGTCGATCCGCGCGCAGCGGTGGACGTGCCCGACAGCGTGGACGCGGTGACGGCCGCTGCGGCGCCCAATCCCGGCCTGTCGGCGTGGATGTCGTTACAACACGCCGCGCAGGTTCAACCCGAACACCAGGTGTTGGTGCTGGGCGCGACGGGTGTCACCGGTTCACTCGCCGTCCAACTGGCCAAAGTCGAATTCGGGGTACAAAGGGTGGTGGCCGTGGGTCGCGACGCCGACCGGCTGGAGTGGTTGCGCAGCGTCGGTGCCGACGACGTGATCCGGCTGGGCAGTGATGATCTGGGCGCCCGGGCGGCTGCCGCGCACCGTGAGCGGCCGTTCGATGCGGTGATCGACTACCTGTGGGGCGAGCCGGCCGAACAGGTGTTGGCGATCCTGGGCAACCAGGGGCTGACCCCGACCTTTCACGCCACCCGATTCGTTCAGGTCGGCCAGATGGCCGGCCCCACGATCAGGCTGTCGGCAGGAATTCTGCGCAGCGCCGGGGTGATACTGACCGGTGTAGGCATCGGGAGTGTGCCGTTGGACATGGTTGCTCGCGCCCGCACCGAATTCCTGCCCCGGCTGTTGGCGATGGTGGCCCAAGGCCGGCTGCAGCAACTGACCCAGCCTCAGTCCTTGGCAGATGTCGAAAAAGTGTGGGCCCGGCGCGAGCCGTCAGGAACCCGGGTGGTCTTTACGCCCTAATCCCCTCACGAAACCGTGCCCAGATCGCCCTGACGCAGCAGCTCCAGACCGTCCATGGCGGCCTGCGCGCCAGCCGGATCGGTCTTCTCGATCGCGAAGCCCATATGGATGATGACCCAGTCGCCCGAAGCGAACGTTTCCTCCGGCAGCATGCCGACGTTGACTCTGCGGTGCTCCCCGGCAACGTCGACGAGTGCCAGGTGTCCGTTATAGCCATCGAGCATCCGGACTACCTGACCCGGAATTCCCAGACACATAGCTAAACCTTCCGTACCGTGTCGCGTGCGTGGTTCCGCAGCATCGTCACCGCCGATTCGACCGCAGCTACCGCGTCCGGAATCGCCGCTCGCACAGGATCACTGAGGCCGATGCCTTCTTCGACATTGGCAACCTCGCAGCCCACCACAACGGTCCGTGGCGCAACGCCGCCTAATGCCCGCAGGCTGGCGAAAACAGTCGCCGGGTCCATGCCGTGCGCGTCGAGTGCGGGCACGGAGTCCTGCCCGGCATGATCGGCATGGTCGGCGTCAAAGACATGCACCGTACCGGGTGAACCCCGGTCGGGCAGGGCATCGACGAGAACCACAGCGTCCCAGTCTTCGAGCAGGTCGTAAGCCAGATGCATACCTCCGATTCCGTAATCGACGACGCACACCTCCGACTCGGCGAACCGGTCGGACACGTGGCATAGCACCTCGGGGCCGAAGCCGTCGTCCCCGAGGAAGATGTTGCCGATGCCGGCTACCAGGATGCGGGACGTCATAGACGTTGTCACAGCCCGCTACATACGCCGTATCTTCATGTAGCGCCAGGCATCCGGCATGGCATAAATCCCGATCGCCATCGCCACGAGAGCGATCACCGCCAGGATGGCGACGAAAATCCAACCCAGTACGTCCACAATTTCCATGTCAATTCCTTTCCGTGATGGTTCGTTCGGCGTCGAGTGGCTCGATTTCGTCGGGGGAGAAATACAGGTAGCGCCCGTACCACTCGTGCAGCTCGGCTGCCGGGTCGTCGTCGACCACGACCGCGACGTGTTGGTTGCCGTCGACGTCCTCGTGCACCGAGGTGACCCGGGCGGTCTTGTCGGCGATGAACAGGTCCTGGGCGTCGGCTCGACGCCCGGGATGTAACCGCACCCGGCTGCCCCGCGCCACCCGCACCCCGTTGACCAGCACCGCGTCGACGTCCGGGCGTACCGCGGTGTCGGCCGTCGGCTCCCACCAGCCGACCCCCTCGGGTACTTCGGGGATCAGTCCGGCGACGTGGTGTGGATCGCGAAGGACCCCGTGCATCCGTGCCAGGGCCTCTGGCGGCATCGCGTCGCATCGATCGATGAGTTCAGCGGCCAGCGGATCGCTGGCCCGGGCCTGCGCCTTCTCTTCGTCGGTCATGGTCATCACCCGCAGCGTGAGGAGTTCGTCGATCTCGGTCGAGTCGAAGAACTGTCCCTCGCTTTGCTCGGCAACCTCCGGGTGGTCGTAGAGGATGATCGGTGAAACCAACAGCAGGTCACGCTCGGCGGGCGGACCGGCCAGCACCGGGAAGCACCGGTGCTGGCGGCAACGGGCCACTACGCCTGCGGCGTGATCGGGGGGCTCGAGCAGCGAGACAAACTCACCGCCAACGGTTTCGGCGATGATGTGCGTGCCGATCAGCGACGTCGCGATGGCCGACTCCTTGTCGGCCGTGGCCGCACCGGTGTTGTGCACTGCGACTGTAGCGCGGTGCAGTCCGTCATCGGGTTCGACGTCGACGCTCAGTGCTGCGTGGACAGCGTGACGGGTGCGCACCAGCCGGCCGCCTTCGACCGGTTCGACGTCGGTGCCGCCGGATACGGTCACCGGAAGCGTCCACTGCGCTGGCGTGTCAGCGAATCCGAAGGGGCCGAACGGCAACTCGACCGCTACGGCCTCGTCCCAGGACAGCCAGCTCCTCGATGGCGTGCTCAGCTCGCTGACCGCCTGGTAACTGCCGCTGTCAACAGTGCGCTCGACTTGGCGGTGCTGCAACTGCAGGAAGCGCAGTACCAGCGTGACCGCGTTCGCGCGGTCGATCACGAACTGCGCCGACAGGGTGTCGTCCTCGCCGATTCCGGCGTCGGCTGCGCCGGGTGGACCCAACACGCCCCACTGCCAACGTGATTGGTTTTTGCTCGACGACGCGCGATACGGATAGAGCAGGTAGCCCTCGTAGAGCACCGCGTCCGCTACCGCACGGGCCCGGTCCCAACGTGCGGTCATCGTGCCTCCTCCGGCTCACGTGCCTCGGCCAGCAGCGCGGTGACCGCGCGGTCGAGATCGAGCAGTCCACGGGACGACTTGTAGGCGGCCAGCGCGGTGACGGTGTCGTGGCTGAGTCGCACCCAACCGGTGTTCGGGTAGTGCTGCGCGATCAGCTCCCGCCACACCGACACCGGCATCGCGTAGTGGTCTTCGCATTCCCAGGACACCTGCTGGACCGAAAACCCACGTTCGGACTTGACGAAAATTGTTCCACTGAACAGGAACTGCAAGGGTATCGTGCCGTCACGCAGCGCATGGAGGTATTTCGCGCCGGTCACCTCGAAGTCGTAGCTGGCCTCCATCGGAAGGTCCACCTGGGTGGTGCCGGTGAATCCGGGAACCATCGCGGTGCAGTGCTGCCAGAGGAAGGTGTGCTGGGTGGACGTCCAGCGTTCCCTGGGACCGAACAGATCCAGCAGGCCAGCGGCCTCCTCGTCGGTGTAGCCGCGTCGCAGTGGCTCGATGCGGACCTGGCAGCGCAACGCGATTGCGTGCACCGGGTCGTCACCGGTGGCGGCAATGCCGACCCGGGCGGTGAGGATCGGAGCCACCGCATAGGGTTCGGGTGCCACATCCAGGACTCTGAACGTCAGTTCGGTCACCGTGGGACCACCGTTGCGCGTTCCGCCACCCGGTCGAAGAAGTCGCGGACGTATGTGCGGGCCTCTTGGCCGCCGTCGAAGCCACGCCAAAGGGTCCGCAGCCGGCCCACAAATTCATAGCAGGCGTCGATCGGAACCAGATAGCACTCCGGCGATTGTTCTTCGTCGTCGGGCACCCGCATGAGCAGGGCTTCGGTATCGTCGGAGGGCATCTCCACCCGCGGATCAGCGGTCCAGGTGTCCAGGTCCAGCTCCGATTCGGTGGCACCCGCCGGGCCGGGATAGAACGCGACGGTGCGGCCCAGCGCCGAGTTGCGCAAGAAGAACGCATAACCGACCGGGATCTGCAACGCCTCCCAGGCGCGGCGATCCACTGCGAAGTCGGGGAAGGCCAGATACCGGTCCGGGACCGCGCGGTAGCGAAGTTCAGCCTGTGAGTCGGTGAATAACAGATAGCACGCCCGGCAGACGCACATCAGTTGCCGGCCTGCCACGTTGACCACATGCTGGTGGGTGTCTTCGATAGGCTCAGAACACATTTCGCAGCGTTGGCCAACCGGCACAGGTGCGCTGCGGTTGGTGATACGGGTAAGCATGTCGTAGGGGCTGGTCATGCCGGGGCACCCATCGCTTCGGCGGGCAGTGCCAACGACGGCACCCCGTCGCGGACCAGTAGCGGCAGTGGATCCAGGTGGACGGCCGTGTCGTCGAGTCCAGCGCCGGCGTGCACGGCATCGAAATTGCTGTGACATCGCGGACAACGCAAAACCGCGGTGCTGATCTCTCGGTGTAGCACCGCGCCGGCCAGGGTTTCGTCGCACACCGGGCAGTAATCACGGTAGGCGTACAACTGGTCGCCGACCCGGCACGCCAGCACCGCCACGTCGCCGACGACAAAACCGCCGACCTCGCCGGACGACAGCTCGGCGAAGTCGGGCACCTGATGCCAGTCCGTCCGGCTACCCGTGGTGTTGTGCACCTTGGAAAATAGCGATTCGGCGGGAATCACTCCCCTCGCTAACGGTGGCTCTGCGCCAGCAGGTGCGACGACTTCGACCGACGAAACCTCGGGTGCGGCGGCTCGGATAGCGTCCTCGACGGTGAGCTCCAGCGTGACCGCCGACGACGGGCAGCCCCCGCAGCTGCCGGCGAACTCGAGTTCGACGCGGTACCCATTGCCGTCCTCGACGATCTCGAGCAGGCGCACGTCGCCGCCGTGCGACCCCAGATATGGCCGAACTCGTTCCAATGCGTCCGACACTCGCCGACGCAGGTCGTGTGGGTGCAGGCCGTGCACCAGCAGCAGGCTGGCCACCAAATCGTCGGCGGCCAGTCGTTCGACGACCGCCTGATCGTCGATCATCTCCATCACCCGGGCCAGGCCCGCGCCGTAGAGTTCGACTACCTCGCTGACCAGTTGCTCGGCTCGCTCACGTGCGGCGGACCCACCGGCCGCGGTGGCGTCCAGCAGGGTCTGGATCCGCTCGCCCGCGGTGCGCCATCGCCCGTCGGTGTGAGGTTCCTCTGCTCGACCGGCCACGGCTCACCCCGGCTTATTCCGCGGCGGCCGAACCGGTGGGCGAGTGCAGCCGCTCCAGCGTCTTGCCCTTACCGAGGTACATGTGCACCCCGCAGGGCAGGCACGGATCGAAGCTGCGCACCGTGCGCATGATGTCGATGCCCTTGAAGTTCTCCCGGTCGTTCTCCTCGAAGATCGGTTGGCCCTGAACGGCATCCTCGTAGGGGCCAGGGGTGCCGAAGGAATCGCGCGGGCTGGCATTCCACGGGGTGGGCGGGTACGGGTGGTAGTTGGCGATCTTGCCGTCCCGGATCACCAAGTGGTGGCTGAGCACCCCACGCACCGCCTCGGTGAAACCACAGCCGATGCCTTCCTTGGGCACCTCGAACTTCTCCCAGGTCTTGGTCCGGCCGGCGCGGATTTCGGCTAACGCCTTCTCGCAGAAGTACAGCGCGGACGCTGCGGCGTAGGCCTGGAAGTAGGTCCGCGCCCGGTCGCGTTCGATGGTGTTGGACCCGTACTGCGGGATCTTCCACTCGACATCGACCGGCCCCTTGAGCGCGGTCTTGGGGAGGTGGATCTGCACGCTGTGGCCGGTGGACTTGACGTAGTCGTGGTCCACCAGGCCGGCCAGCGCGGTCGGCCAGAGCCGGGCCAGCGGACCGCCGCCGGTGTCCAGTGCCAGGTGGTCCTTGCCGTCGAACCAGCGCGGGGACATCACCCAGCTGTACTTGCCGCCGTCCAAGTCCCGCTTTTGTGGGTGCGGGTTGGTGGTCTGGTTCCACGGATGACGCCGGTCCACCGGGTTGCCCAGCGGGTCGCGTTGGACGAACATCTCCTGGTCGGTCCAGTCGTCGTAGTAGGAGCTGCCCAACAGGATCCGGATGCCCAGGTTGATGTCGACCAGCGAATGGGTCACCAGCTTGCCGTCCACCACCACACCCGGGGTGACGAACATGGCGTTGCCCCATCGTTCCATATCCTTGTAGTCGAAGTTGCACACCTCGGGATCCTGGAACGAGCCCCAGCAACCCAGCAGGGTGCGGCGCAGGCCGACCTTGTCGTAACCGGGGATCGCCTCGTAGAAGAAGTCGAACAGGTCGTCGTGCATCGGCACGGTCTTCTTCATGAACTCGACGTAGCGCATCAGCCGGGCCATGTAGTCAGTCATCAACTGAACCGTGGCGGTGGTGCCGATGCCGCCCGGATACAGGGTCGACGGGTGCACGTGCCTGCCCTCCATCAGGCAGAACATCTCCCGGGTGTACCGGGACACTTGCAGCGCCTCCCGGTAGAACTCTCCGGAAAACGGGTTGAGCGAGCGCATGATGTCGGCGATGGTCTTATACCCGTGCATGTCGGCGTGCGGCGCCGGCGTGTTTTCTGCTCGGCTCAGCACGCCCGGGTTGGTCTCGGAGACCATCTTCTCGCAGAAGTCCACCCCGACCAGGTTCTCTTGGAAGATGTTGTGGTCGAACATGTACTCGGCGGCCTCGCCGAGGTTGATCAACCACTCACCCAGGTGCGGCGGTTTGACGCCGTAGGCCATGTTCTGCGCGTAACAGGAGCAGGTGCAGTGGTTGTCACCGCAGATCCCGCAGATGCGGCTGGTGATGAAGTGCGCGTCGCGGGGATCCTTGCCCTTCATGAAGATCGAGTAGCCGCGGAAGATC
>NZ_JBYCLE010000431.1:0-1210 GCF_057473765.1 Mycobacterium sp. TH-M106
CGACGTAGCGGGTGGCCAGCTGTTGTGGCGGATGCGGCCACAGCCGCGCCGGATTGCCGTCGAACCAGCCCATGTAACGCTGGTAGATCGCCTTGACGTTGTGGCTGACCGACCCGTAGTAGCCGCGGGCGTGCCAGGCGCGCTCCAACGCGGGTGGCAGCTGGAACTGCTCGGCGATCTCGGTCCCGGTGTGGCCCTGGTTGAGCAACCGCAGCGTCTGATCGTGAAGGTAAGCGTACACATCTCGCTGCAGCGTCAGGAACCCGATGACACGGTCATTCCCCCACGTCGGCCAGTGGTGCGAGGCGAACACCACGTCGGTGCGGTTGGCGAAGGTCTCGATCGCCTCGGTGAGATAGCTCGACCAGGCATGCGGATCGCGCACCAGGGCACCGCGCAAAGTCAACAGGTTGTGCAGGTTGTGAGTGGCGTTCTCGGCCATGCACAACGCCCGGAAATGGGGAAAGTAGAAGTGCATTTCGGCGGGTGCTTCGCTGCCCGGCGCCATCTGGAATTCGATCTCGACACCGTCGACGGTGTGTATCTCCCCGGTGTCGCGGATCGTCACGGTCGGCACGATGACGGCCACCTCGCCGCTGGAGGTGTTCTGGCCCAATCCGCAGCCCACCTGCCCGCGGGGTCCGCGGTCCAGCGAGGTGCCGTACATGTAGGTGGCGCGCCGCAGCATCGCGGGACCGGCGTAGACGTTCTCTTGGACCGCGTGCTCGATGAATCCCTCCGGTGCGAGAACGTCGACCTTCCCGGAGTCAACGTCAGCCTGTGTGGTAACACCCAGCACACCACCGAAGTGGTCGACATGGCTGTGGGTATAGATGACGGCGACGACGGGACGGTCCCCGCGGTGAGCGCGGTACAGCTGCAACGCCGCCGCCGCAACCTCGGTCGAGATAAGCGGGTCGATGACGATGACGCCGGTGTCGCCTTCGACGAAGGTGATGTTGGAGATGTCCAGGCCCCGAACCTGGTAGATGCCCTCGACGACCCGGTACAGGCCCTGTTTGGCGGCCAGCATCGACTGCCGCCATAGGCTGGGATGCACCGATGGTGGCGCATCCCCGGCCAGGAAGGCGTAGCTGTCGTTATCCCACACCACCCGGCCGTCCGCGGCTTTGATGACGCACGGCGACAGCGCGGCGATGAATCCCCGGTCGGCGTCGTCGAAATCCGCGGTGTCGTCCAAGGGCAGCGC
>NZ_JBYCLE010000432.1:0-1444 GCF_057473765.1 Mycobacterium sp. TH-M106
GTCGGGTGGTGACCCGCTGCGCCCGGTTCCGCCGCGCTTGCGGTCACCACTGGGTCGTCGGGTGGTGACCCGCTGCGCCCGGCTCCGCCGCGCTTGCGGTCACCACTGGGTCGTCGGGTGGTGACCCGCTGCGCCCGGCTCCGCCGCGCTTGCGGTCACCACTAGGCTGGCGGCGTGTTTGAATCGCTGTCCGACCGGTTGACCAGTGCCCTGCAAGGGTTGCGCGGCAAGGGGCGGTTGACCGACGCCGATATCGACGCCACCACCCGGGAAATCCGGCTGGCGCTGCTGGAAGCCGATGTCGCGCTGCCGGTGGTGCGGGCGTTCATCGGGCGGGTCAAGGAGCGCGCCAAGGGCACCGAGGTGTCCGGCGCGCTCAACCCGGCCCAGCAGGTCGTCAAGATCGTCAACGAGGAGCTGATCGGCATCCTCGGCGGCGAGACCCGCCAGTTGACCTTCGCCAAGACACCGCCGACTGTGGTGATGCTGGCCGGCCTGCAGGGCTCGGGCAAGACCACACTGGCCGGCAAGCTGGCCACCTGGCTGCGCGGGCAGGGGCACACACCGCTGCTGGTGGCCTGCGACCTGCAGCGGCCCGGCGCGGTCAACCAGCTGCAGATCGTCGGCGAACGGGCCGGGGTGGCCGTGTTCGCGCCGCACCCCGGCACCTCCGCGGAGGCACACGAGGCTCGGCTCAGTCCCGCTGACCCGGTGGCAGTCGCCGCGGCGGGCCTCAACGAGGCGCGTGCCGGTCACTTCGACGTGGTGATCGTCGACACCGCCGGACGGTTGGGCATCGACGAGGAGATGATGACGCAGGCCGCCGCCATCCGCGCGGCCATCGGGCCCGACGAGGTGTTGTTCGTGCTGGACGCGATGGTCGGCCAGGATGCGGTGGCCACCGCCGACGCGTTTCGCGCCGGAGTCGGCTTCACCGGCGTGGCGCTGACCAAACTGGACGGTGACGCTCGTGGCGGCGCCGCGCTGTCGGTGCGCGAAGTCACCGGTGTCCCAATCCTTTTCGCATCCACCGGGGAGAAGCTGGAGGACTTCGACGTCTTCCATCCGGACCGGATGGCCAGTCGCATCCTGGGCATGGGTGACGTGCTGAGCCTGATCGAACAGGCCGAGCAGGTCTTCGACGCCCAGCAGGCCGAGGCGACAGCCGCCAAGATCGGCTCCGGCGAGCTGACGCTGGAGGATTTCCTCGAGCAGATGCTGACGATCCGCAAGATGGGCCCGATCGGCAACCTGCTGGGCATGCTGCCCGGCGCCGGCCAGATGAAAGACGCGCTGGCAGCCGTCGACGACAGCCACCTGGACCGGTTGCAGGCCATCATCCGCGGCATGACCCCGGCCGAGCGCGCCGACCCGAAGATCATCAACGCATCCCGGCGGCTGCGGATCGCCAACGGCTCCGGGGTGGCGGTGTCGGAGGTCAACC
>NZ_JBYCLE010000433.1:0-3098 GCF_057473765.1 Mycobacterium sp. TH-M106
GCAACTACATCTTCCCCGAGGGCTTCGACTCGGAGACCAACGAGTGGCTGGACGGCTTCGAAACCCAGCGCGCCGAATGGGAGGCCCGCTACGCCGAAGCCGAACGTCGGCACAAGATGCACACCGCGCAGATGGAGAAGTTCGCCGCCGCCCGGTCAGCAGGTGCGGCAGGTGGCGCGGGTGCCGATGGGTCAACTTCGCCGGCCAACGGGTCGCCCCGGCAAGAGTCGGCGGCCGGTTCGCTGGCCAGCGACGAGCAGCTCGCGGCCCTGCGGGAGAAACTCGCCGGCAGCGCCTAGCGGCCTCAGCTGTGTTGCGGATCGGGCTGACCGGCGGCATCGGCGCCGGAAAGTCGACAGTGGCGGCCGCCTTCAGCGAGTGTGGTGGCGTCGTCGTCGATGGCGACGTGATCGCCCGCGAGGTCGTCGCACCCGGCACCGAGGGCCTGGCTTCGTTGATCGAGGCCTTCGGATCGGAGATCCTGCTGCCCGATGGGGCGCTGGACCGTTCGGCGCTGGCTCAGGTCGCATTCAGCGACGAAGAGAAACGCGCGACGTTGAACGGGATCGTGCATCCGCTGGTGGCCCGCCGGCGTAGCGAATTGATCGCGGCGGTGTCGGAGGACGCGGTCGTCGTCGAGGACATCCCCTTGCTGGTCGAGTCGCAGATGGCGCCGCTTTTCCCGCTGGTCGTCGTC
Organism: Mycobacterium sp. TH-M106; assembly: GCF_057473765.1. Lineage (NCBI taxonomy): Bacteria > Bacillati > Actinomycetota > Actinomycetes > Mycobacteriales > Mycobacteriaceae > Mycobacterium > Mycobacterium sp. TH-M106. The sequence continues at coordinate 698 of NZ_JBYCLE010000433.1, forward strand.
GTGCACGCGGATATAGACGTTCGGGTGAGGCGACTCGTGCAGTCCCGCGGCATGGCCGAGGCCGACGTCCGTGCCCGCATCGCCGCCCAAGCCACCGAAGAGCAGCGGCGTGCGGTTGCCGACGTCTGGCTGGATAACTCGGGCTCGCCGGGGGAGCTCATCGAGGGAGTGCGCGAGCTGTGGCGGCAACGCATCCTGCCGTTCGCACACAACGTCCAGGCACGCCTCCCGGCCCCGTCCCCACACCAGCTGGTGCCGGCCGACCCGACCTGGCCCGAGCAGGCGGGGCGTATCGTTGCCCGGATTAAGGCTGCATGTGGACACCGAGCGGTGCGGGTCGACCACATCGGATCGACTGCGGTGCCGGGGATGGATGCCAGGGACGTCATCGACATCCAGGTCACCGTGAAATCCATGGCCTGCGCCGACGAATGTCACGACGGGCTACTAGCTGTCGGCTACCCCCGGGTCGAACAGGTTACCGCGGACGTCCCGCAGACGGATGCTCGCAGCACGGTCGGCTCCTGCGAGCACTCCGACGAGTCAGCGCTGTGGCAGAAAAGGTTTCATGCTTCGGCCGATCCGGGACGGCCGACGAACGTTCATCTGCGGGTGGCCGGCCGGCCCAATCAGCAGTTTGCCCTGTTGTTCACCGACTGGCTGCGGGCCAATCCCGAGGCGCGCGAAGACTACCTGGGCGTCAAACGCAGCGCCGCACAGGCGGCGGGCGGGATCGCGCGGTACGCCGACGCCAAAAAGCCGGGGTTCCTCGACGCCTACCGTCGGGCCTGGGCGTGGGCCGACTCGGTCAACTGGCGCTCGTAGCGCCGGCTCCGGCGGCGGGGTCGGTCAGCGGAGCGCCGCAGGACACGATCCTATTGGGGTCGTTGTTGCCCAGCGTCAGTCCGACGGACTGATCGACCTGTGTGGTGACGTTGTCGTCCACGGCGATCTCGCAGTGCACGGTCGCCGCATACGGCCAGGGGATAGACACTTGCATGCCAGCTTTGCTGGGATGAAGCAGCACCGTGTGCGCCTCGAACACCTGGCCGGGCAGCGAACTCAGCGGCGCGGTGTTGGTTTCGTCTTCGTTGAGCCGGAAGGTGGCCTGGCTGCCGGGCGCCACGCCGTCGACCCTCGCCAGGTAGGTGACGTTATGCAGTTCGTCTTCGGCCAGGGCGGGGGCTAGTGTCGACGCCGTCGTCAACGGACCACCCCCGATCAGTGCCACTGCTGTCAACGCGCCGATGCTCATCTTGCTGGTCGGGTTCATCGATGCCGAGGTTACCGCTCGCGCCAGAAGAGGTCCATCCCGCGGGCCGACAGCCACCGGTGCAGGTCATAGGCGTGCCGGGACAGACCGTCGACGGCGGTAACGGCGTGCGCCACCGCGCGTTCGCCGTCGTCTGCGGGTAGCAGGCCGTGCCGCACGGCGGCCATCAACTCGTCGACATCGGTGAGTTCGACGCCGACGCCGGTATGAATGACCAGGTCGAGGTAGTGGTCCTGGGAATTCCACACGGACGCCCCCGGCGTGTACGCGCCGACGTCGAGGTAGAAGTCCTGGTTACGTTCGTAGCCGCGGTTGAAGTGAAAGATGTTCGCCCGCAGCCCGAGTGCGGGCAGCAGCCACGACTCGAGGTAGTGGAATTGAACCCGGCCGGGTGTCGGCCGGGCCATGTACAGCCCCCACGGCCGCACCGTGTACTCGTCCACCGCCCGGACAACCCCTTTGGGGTCGGTGTTGGTGTGCGCGACCAAGTCGAAGACTTCCTGTTTGGGTGGATGCACCCGGAACCGCCTCCTTTCTGGTCTCAACGGTGATTGCGGAACACTCGTGAAACCAGCTTGCCCTAACCTGACTTTGTGGCCTTCGCAACCGAACACCCCGTCGTCGCGCATTCGGAATACCGCCCGGCGGCAGATGCCGTGGCGGGCCTGGTGCGCACCGGCGGCCGCTTCGAGGTGGTCAGCCAGTACCGGCCCGCCGGTGACCAGCCCACCGCCATCGCGGAGCTGGAACGCCGGATCGACGCGGGGGAGCGCGACGTGGTGCTGCTCGGTGCCACCGGAACCGGCAAGTCGGCCACCGCGGCCTGGCTGATCGAGCGGTTGCAACGGCCCACCCTGGTAATGGAACCCAACAAAACGCTCGCCGCTCAGATTGCCAACGAGCTGCGGCAGATGTTGCCGCACAACGCGGTTGAATACTTCGTCTCCTACTACGACTACTACCAGCCGGAGGCGTATATCGCTCAAACCGACACCTACATCGAGAAGGACAGCTCGATCAACGACGACGTGGAGCGGCTGCGGCACTCGGCGACGTCGAGCCTGCTGTCCCGGCGTGACGTGGTGGTGGTGGCGTCGGTGTCCTGCATCTACGGCCTGGGCACACCGC
>NZ_JBYCLE010000434.1:0-2747 GCF_057473765.1 Mycobacterium sp. TH-M106
CTTGCAGGCCATCGAAGGCAGGCTGCACGGTATCCAAGGCGACCTGCACGGCATCGAGGGCGACCTGCAAGCCCTGCCGGGCCACGGGTGAGGCGGCACTTCGAACCCGACGTCACCGCCGCGGGCCGCCGCAGGCTGCGTGCCGCCGCACCGCGCGGGCATGGGAGTCGTCGCCTTTCTTGCGGTAGATCCGCAGAACCAGCAAGCCCTCGTCCGGCAACCGGAGGTCCTCGAGCTCGGTGTATGGGAAACCCCCGTCGGTGAGCGGGTGGTGTTCTACGCGAGCGAGGACGGCGTGGCTGAGAACCTACCCGTTAACGTCACAGCTACACGGCTGCGGCACGGTCTGAATCCCTCGGCGCCACAACCCTTGTCAGAGAATGTCGTGGTTGTAGGCGCGGACGGACCCGAGGACACAGACATTCCTACTGGGGTTGCTGACCATCGACGCGGGCCCCTCGTCGCGCGGTCGAGATCGAGAGCTGGGTGGCGCGGATTCGCGCCGAGCAGCCGTGATCCGGGTCCCCCGGATTCATCCAGAGCAAGGCAAGCAGCACGAAAAGTGCCCGCGAAACACCCGGGTGCAGCGCACACCCGCCCCGCGACGACACACCACTACCCGCTGAGCACCAAGGGCGTGACAAGCTCGGACGTCCGGCCTAACGCCCGGGGCGAGGTCGAGGCCAGGACGAATCTCACCGATCTGCGCGGCGGGGTGCTGCGTACTCCAACTGGCGGGCACAGGTCTTGACCAGGCGGCCGCCGCACGCCAGAAGGTCGATGACAGCTTCCGTCGATCTCCGCACGACAGTCCCCACGAGGCTCCCAAGCCGGTAACTGTTGGGGAGCGAGCGTATCGGCCATGGAAAAAAAACGTGCAGGCTGGCTATGAGCGCGGGCATGAAACGGCCGGACGTGTTTACGCTGGTTGGCTATGCCGTTCACCGTCATCGACCTGGCCGCATCGGGTTGGGAACGCGGCGAACGCGAACCCGGCGGCGACGAAAGCAAGCGCTGGTTCATTCCACCCGATGACAGCCCGCATGCTGGCCGTCGCTGGCTGTTCAAGCCGCGCCGCACCAAGGAGTTGCTGCGCTCCAGAGCGCGCGAACAGCGAGGAGATCCGCCCGACGTTCTCGTCCGCGGTGACGATTGGGCAGAGAAGATCTCGTACGAAGTGGCGCAGTTGATAGGTGTGCCGACGGCGACGACAGAGCTCGCCCTATCGGTACAGCTCAGGGATAACCAGCCGGTGCGGGGCTCGATAAGCCGAGATGTGCGGCCAGGCGGGTGGGTACTCAGCGCAGGCGCCAGCCGACTGGAGGAGTTCGATGACACCTTCGACGCCGACACCGGCCGAGGGCACACCCCGGAAGCGATCCAGCATGTGCTCGCAGGCCTTGGCGGCCCACCGGAAACCCCGTACGAGTCGTGGTCGGCATTCGACGTATTTGTGGGCTACCTGATGCTGGACGCCTGGATCGTCAACACCGACCGACACGCCAAAAACTGGGCACTCGTACAAGCACCGAGTGGGTCGATGCGCCTAGCGCACAGCTTCGATCACGGCAGTGCCCTGGGCAGCGGCTACGGCGAGGCCGTCCACCAGCGCGCCCTCGCGGAGGGCGTCGATGCGTGGTGCCGCCGCGGCAAAGCGACACGCTTCCCCGATTCGGGGCCGGTGACGCTGGTCGAGCTTGCCCTGCAGGCACTGCAGGCGGCCAGCCCTACAGCGCGTGGCCACTGGATGAACCAAATGTCGCAGGTCAGCGCCCAGGTGTGCGACGATATTGTGGAAGCAGTGCCGGACTTGTCAGAGGTGACTCGTAGTTTTGTTGCTGAAGTTCTTGCACTGAATCGGAGGCGACTAATCGATGAGGAATAGTGGTCTGCTGGTTCCAACAACCGCAGGTTTTAGCGCGCACACGGATGCGCGGCTGATGGTCACCAGGCGCGACCCGGACGGCACGTATCGCGCGATCGGATACCTCGACAGACTTGCCGACGGAAGTTTCGAATTCGCCTACCTGGAGACGGCAGCCAGCTCGCCGTCATTTGTGCCGTTGATCGGTTTTAGCAGCGTCCGCCGCCGATATCACCGCGCCCATCTGTTCTCCGCGTTCGCCGAACGAGTGATCGGCGCAAAGCGCGCCGATCGGCCACAGTATCTGGCGGAGTTGAACCTGAACGAGGATGCAGACTCCTGGGAGATCTTGTCGGCCTCCGGCGGGTATCGCGAAGGTGACACGATTGAGTTGATCGCGTTCCCAACGATCGACGTCGCCACCGGGCATACCGAAGCGCGGTTCCTGGCCCACGGTGTCAGCCACCGCTGCGACGCCGCGAGTGACCGCATCTCAGGGTTACCGGAAGACTGGGTATTGCACCTCGAGCCTGAGATTGACAATGTGGTCAACCCGGCGGCGATCCGAATCGTCGATCACGGAGTAAAACTGGGTTACGTTCCCGACCCACTGCTGGACTATGTAACCGCGGTGATACGTGGCGGGCAGGCGCGACTTAGCGTGGTCAAGGCCAATCCACCGGAGACCAACCCGCATTTGCGCTTGCTGTTGCGGCTTGACGGCGTCATCGATGGCAAGTCGCCCTTCGATGACCCTCGCTGGCGCACAGTGGCTTGACGGCTTGAATATCGGCACATCTTTGCGCAACACGCAGGCTGTTGTACGCGTGGCACAGCGTTGCGAAAGCATTGGCCCCTGCGCAGCGCAGTCCTAACGACGATC
>NZ_JBYCLE010000435.1:0-17142 GCF_057473765.1 Mycobacterium sp. TH-M106
GGCGCCGATCTCGTCGCGGCCGTCGATCTCGAAGCCGTAGCCGTCGTGGTTTCCGGTCAGCCGGTCCCACCAGCTGCGGCGCGGCGGCTGGTGCAGCAGGTAGTGCTCGCCCTTGTTGCCCAGGCCGAGCGCAGCGGAGAGCAGCTCGCCTCGCGGCAGATGCAGTTCGGCGAGTTGTTCGTCGAGTTGGTGAAGGTAGTCGTCGGAGAGCTGTTCAGCGATCATCGCCAGTAACTGCTGGAATCCGGCGGACCGGAACTGGCCGGTGTGCCGGTCGGCCAGGGCGCGCAGTTGTTTGAGGTTGTCGGTGAGGTGTTCCAGGATCCGAACCGATCGGCGCAGGATGCCCGCCGGTTCGCGGGACAGCAGGCCGCCGAGAAAGACCTTGCGCTGTACTTCAGCGCCGTCAACAGCGAGGTCGTACAGTTGTTTCACCACAGCGTGATTGGCCAGACAGTCGGCCAGCACCTGTTGGCGGTAGACGATCACTTCGGGATCGGTGACACTGAGCGGCACTACCTTCTTGACGATGTCGAGCAGAAAACTGTCACCGGCCGCCATGGCCCGGTAGACCCGCGGCAGCTCCAGGTCGTCGTCGATGAGATCGCCCAGCCGCCAGGGCAACCGGGGCGCCAGGTCGAGGTCGCGGTCGGGATGGAGCAGCCGGACTTTCATCGGGCGATCCTTCGCCGTAAGACATCGTGGTTAAGTCCGTATTTATCGGCCAATGCCGCAGCGTAGGCCAGGCCGTCGGCGGGTCTGCGGGTGAATTCGAATGTCCGCCGGGTCGGATCATTGTGTGCGACTTCGCCGACCATGCTGACGCAGGCTGGGTCGAAGCTGGCCAGCTCGTCGAGGAAGCTGACGTAGACCGCCACGCAGCCAAGTTTGATGATGCGTCGCAGCACTTCGGTGCCGATCAGCAGCGCATCGTTGACGGTGGTGGAGGCGAAGCTCTCATTCATGACGACGATGCTCGCTTCGGTGGCGCGGGACAGGATGTCGTGGATGCGCACCAGTTCGTCGTCGAGCTTGCCGCGCAGCGTCGACAGCGTCTCCTGTCGTTCGAAGTGGGTGTAGATCTGATCGGGCAGGGTCAGCTCGGCACGGCTTGCCGGCACCGGACAGCCCAGCGACGCGAGAAAGGCGCATTGTCCAATGGTTCTGGCGAATGTCGTCTTACCGCCCTGGTTGGGGCCGGTGACGACGAAGATCCGTTCCAGCCCCGATAGGCGAAAGCTATTGCGTATGACAGGTTTGTCCTCATCCACCAATTTGATCGCCAGAGCGAGGTCGAAGGCGTCGTCGGCGCGAACCACGCCGGGCTCTACGGTGACCTCGGGGTAGCTGAAACTCAGGCCGGCAGCGGTGAAGCGGCGGATGAAAGCGAGGTAGCACCGGTAGAACTGGATTTCGCGGTCGAACCGGGCGATCACCGGCTCGGCGAAGTGGGCGTTGCGGGTGCAGAAGGCATCGAGCCGTGCAAAGGTCTCCGGATACAGTTTGGCGACGCATTCCAGGATGTGTTCTTCGACATGGTTCATGTCGGCGAAGTTGGTGAAGCGGACGTGATAGTCCTTGGCTGCCTCGGTAGCGAACCGCTGGAACGTCGCAGCGATGTCGGCACTGTAATCGGTTTGGTCCGTGAACTTCTCGACGTGCACCCGTAGGCCCTCAATGTGGACGGTATAGCGGATGTTGTGTAGTTCGGCCTGCATGCTCTGAGTGTCGTCAACCAGCGCCTGGAATCCACCGCTGCCCACGTAGGCGTCGACGTGGGCAGCGAAACCACGCAGGCCGGCCGAGGTCAGCTCGGCTCCCGCGAGCTGAGATTGCAGCGCCGCGACGGCGCTGCAATAGGTTTCGACGGCGTAGACGAACCAGCCGTGCTGTTGCAGCGGGTGGTACACGTGTGCGGCCTGATGCAGGCGTTGCCGCACGGTGTGCATGCTGGTGACGAAGTTCTCGATAGGCTGGCGGGTTTCGTCGCGGTCGAGATCACGGAACACGTCATGGCGGTAGGAGACGACCGAAACATCGTGCAGCGGCGCGTAGAAGAACTTCTCCAGGTCATCATCGACGTGTCCGGTGGTTACCGCGGCGACGACGTGGTCCAGGTGCAGATCGGTAAAACACTCCGGTGCGCGGAGTTTGTCGACGTCCATCGGCTGCGTACCCGGGGACAGGATGCTGGTAAACGACGCCATGGTTGCGCACCGCCTTATCCGGCGGCCGGGGTGCGGGGTATGACACTGGGCCGGCGTAGCTTGGCGGCGGCATTGCTGACGCCGCGCCCGGCCAGTGTGCCCAGCATCGCCTCGCCGAACATGCCCGGCTGCAGCGCCGCCGGGGTCGCGGGCGCGGCGGCACCGGGTGGCACGCTGGTGGCCGGTAGCGTCGCGCTTGCGAGGTTGACCGGTGGGGTGACGGTGGCGGCCCAGGACTGCGGCACCGACAGCGTGCTGACCAAGATGGCCCGGCCCATCACTGCCGACGCCGCTGTGACGGGGAGCGGTGGCGCACTGGCCGGTGCCAGCGGTGCCGTCGAGCCGACCAAGAACGGTCCGATCCCCTGAGCCTCGTCGCGTAACGCATTGACCGCCAAAGCGTGGTTGGTCGTCGCGAGGCTGAACGAGGACAGTGTTGTGCTCGAGGTCGACGCGGCCGCGCTCAACACCGCCGAGGTCGTCAGGGCCGAGTCGAGCGGCGCCGCCAGGGCGACTGTCTGAGTGGGCGCGGCGAGTTGCGCGCTTGCGGCGGCGGCTGGTTGCGACACCGGGTTGGCCGGGGCGGTGAACGGCGTCAGCTTCGACGCCGCCGCCGACGACGTGGCATAGCCGTTCATGGCGGCGCTATCCTGCGCCCACATCCGCTCGTAGTCGGCTTCGGTGACCGCGATCGCCGGGCTGTTCTGCCCGAAGAAGTTGCTCGCGATCAGCGACGCCAACTGGGCGCGGTTCGCCGCAATCAGCGGCGGCGGCACCGTTACCGCCAACGCCGTCTGGTAAGCGCCCGCCGCGGCCCGCGCCTGGATCGAGGTTTGCTCGGCCTCAGCGGCCGTGCCGTGCATCCACGCCACATAGGGCGTGACCGCAGTCGCCATCATCGCCGACGACGGACCTCGCCATCCGTCAGCAGTCAGGCCGGCGATCACCGACCGATACGTGGCCGCAGCGGCGTGCAGTTCGCGGGCGAGCTGACTCCACGCGGCAGCGGCAGCCAGCATCGGCCCGCTGCCAGGGCCGGAGTACATTCTCGCCGAGTTGATTTCTGGAGGCAGTATGCCGAAATCCATGTTTGCAGAACCTCTCTGATGTCGTGCTGGTTTGTTGTTGGCTAGCCCGCCGCCGGGGAGCGAACGATGATTCGTTTGCTCTTGTGTCGCCGAGCATCGGGTCCGTCTCGAGACAGCGTCCCGAGCACCGATTGGCTGAAGACATTTCCGGAGGCAAGCGGCGTGTCAGCGCAGACCTCTTCCGGGACGGACCCATATGTCGGCAGCGTCGCGGCGGCCGGTTGGACCTCGGCAGCGGTGGCGGCCCAGCTTGGTGGCACCGACAACGTTCCGACCAGGCCGGCCCGGTTCATTCCCGCCGCCACCGGCGAGCCGCCGAGCCTGGTCGGGGTAGCAGACACCAGGTTTGCCGAGACGCCGGCCTCTTCCAACTCCCGGGTCGCCTGAAACGCAAGCCGCATGTTCGTGATGGCAATATTGCGCCCCGAGTTCGCCGCTCTCGTCGTCGTGACCGCGATGTTCGTCACGTTCGGGACGTGCAACCCGATCGACTCCAACGCCGACAATGAGGTGGACGCAGCGGGTGTGGCGAGCTGCGGCAGCGGTGTCGCCGGCTGGGTAGCGGCATTGCTCGTGGCGTGGCCGACCGCGCCGGCCTGGGCGGCCAGCCCGACCGGGTCGGTGGTGTGCCGCGGTTCGGTGAACGGGGTCAGCGCACTCGCGGCCGACGACGACCCAGCGTATCCGTACATTGCGGTGGCGTCCTGCAGCCACATCTCGGCGTAGTGCACCTCGGTGGCCGCGATCGCCGGGGTGTTCTGTCCGAAGAAGTTCGTCGCGATCAGCGCCAGCAGCAGGCTGCGGTTAGCGGCGATCACCGGCGGGGGCACCGTCATCGCGAACGCCAACTCGTAGGCCGACGCCGCCGCCTTGGCCTGCTCGGCGGTCTGCTCGGCCGTGGCGGCGGTGCTATGCAGCCACGCCACATACGGTGCCGCCGCCGTGGCCATCGACAACGATGCCGGACCCAGCCATCCCTCCGCCAACTCGACGAGCACCGATTGGTATCCGGCCGCGGCGGCGAACAGCTCCGCGGCCAGCGTGCCCCAAGCTGCCGCCGCCGCCAGCATCGGCCCCGAGCCCGGCCCGGCATACATGCTGGCGGAGTTGACCTCCGGCGGAAGAGCACCGAAATCCAGCACCGGCAGCCCCGTTCATCCAGTCGCGACGGCGTTGGCGGCCTCGGTGGCGGCATAGGAGCCGGCGCTGGTCTCCAGAGTGGCCACGAACAGTTGATGAATTGCCGCGGCCTGAGCGCTGACCGCCTGATACATCTGGGCATGCGCGGCGAATTGCGCTGCCGTCAGCGCAGATACCTCATCGGCGGCCGCCGGGACGACTCCGGTGGTGGGAGCGGCCGCGGCGGCGTTCTGCGCGCTCATCGCCGAGCCGATACCCGCCAAGTTGCTGGCCGCCGCCGACAGTAGTTCGGGCTGTGTGGTGACGAAAGACATGTGTTGCCCTCTCTGAAAAGGTGGTGTCGATGAAAAGACTGTGCAACAAAAGCGCATTCTCACGCAGGCATGACACGGTTAGGGTGCCTACGTGACCGGCTTGAACCAGTCGCTATGTCGGAGTCATGGCGGCGGGTCGCGGACCGGCGATGGCCAGCGAAGTGCCAACGCAAGCAAGAAATCCGACGCCGCCAGGTGGGAGAAGCCGGTCATCGCAGGGAGACCGGCAAGCCGGACATCGGCATCGCGCAACATATGTTGCTCACCCGCCTTCTACCGTGATCTGGTCACTGGGTAGAGGCCATTAGCCGGGTGTGGCAGTTGCGACGAGCCTCATCGCCTTTCCGAAATGGTACACGATGTTCGGGTCGGTGCAACCAACCGCTGGCGAACCGACCTCCGGCGCGTCATAATCGACGGTGGTGGTGGGGCTCACCCAAATTGCGGATTCGCCGACGGTCCCTGAACATCGACCAGGGAAAAATGCATGTCCACCAGCAAAACCGGAGGGCCATCGTGAGTTCTCCGATCCGCCCGATCGGAAACCCGGCACAGTTCGACATCATGTTCTGGCTGCCACCGGGCGGCACCGACAACGGCGTCTGGGCCAGCAGTTGGGCGGAGTTGGCCGATCTCGAGCCCGGCGATGTCGGCCCAGTGCTCGCGCTGCTCGCCGACGTCGACGTCGGAGGGTACGTGGCGACCCCGGGTGGCCACGCGCACACTCCCGATCGATCGGTCGTCCACCGGCTGTGGGTCGACTCGCTGCGGTATCACCGGGCAGAAGACGTTCTGATGAACTACCTGCACACGCGAGGTTCGGCTTGACCAGCCGGATTGCCATTGGTTAACGTGCACCGGTGATGGAGCCCGCCCGGAAGCCCCACTTCCGACCGGCGCAAGGCTGACGGCTACTGCGGACGAAGGAGTCGCAGATGGCGGATGCTCTTTTCTCCCGCGAGCCGGTGCGTACCAGGGCGCGGCGATGACGTCGAACGACGATTCACTGGTCGAGCTGCGCTGCTCGGTCGCTATCGTCCGCGGGGATGCAGTACTGCTGGTGCAGCGACGCGATCGCGGGGACTGGGTGCTGCCCGGCGCGGACCTGCGTCGTGGTGGATACGCCCGCTACCTCGGGGACGTGTGGCGCCGGGAGCCGAGCGATCGATGACCGGTCTGCCGCTACCGGTCATTCAAGGGTTGCAGGTGGTTACCGTCGCTGGGGGAGCGCCGGGTGTCAGCGGTTTCATTGCCTGGTTCGAGGCCCGCCTGCAGGGCCGCCGCGGTCCACGGATTCTGCAGCCCTACTTCGACCTGGTCAAACTGTTTGGGAAGGAATCGCTGACCCCGCAGGGGGCAAGCCCGATCTTCCGCCTCGCGCCCATCGCCTCTTTCGCCTGCTACCTCACCGTGCCGATGCTGATCCCGGTGCTCACCAGTTACGCGCTGCCACTGGGATATATGGGGGACATCCTCGGCGGCGGGCTGATCCTGGCGTTCGCGAGCTTCCTGGTCGCGGCTGCGGCGGCCGAAACCGGCGATCCTTACCCCCAACTGGCGTCCAGCCGCGCCAAGACGTTCGCCGCGATCACCGAACCGGTCATGCTGCTGGTCTTCTTCACGGTGGCGATGATCACCACTACCGACCTGCCGTACGTACTAGCCGCCACGGTGCGCAGCGGACCGGACCAGATCGTTCGCCCCGCGCACCTGCTCGCCTCGGCGGCGCTGTTCATGGTGATCCTGTATGAGACCGGACGTATACCTGTCGAAACACACGTCGGCACTATCGAATTCGGAATGATAGAAACGGGACGCTCGTTCGAATACTCCGGACCTGATCTAGCCCTGCTGCACTGGGGTTCGGCAGCCAAGCAGCTGGTGCTGTATGTCATTCTGCTCAACGTCTTCGTCGCCCCGTGGGGGCTGGCGTCAGACACTTCGCCAATCGGGGTAGCGCTCGCCATCCCGGCCATTCTGGCCAAGGCCGCGTTGCTCGGCTGTGTCGTCGCCGTCCTGGACAACAGCTACGCGAAACTGCGCCTGTTCAAAATCACCGAATTCGTCTCGGCCGCATTGTTGTTGTCGGTGCTGGCGGTATTCACCCTCTACCTAGGGGGCGGCTAGCGATGCTGATGGCCAGTCAGTACGTGCCCACCGTCTTCGACGGAATCGCGAACACCGTGGCCTTGATCGTGCTGCTGCTGGAGTTCGCGATGCTGCGGTCGGCGCTGTTTCGCGGGCAGATACGGCTCTACGCCGCACAGTCCCTGGCCGTCAGCGTCCTGGCCGCGGTCATCGCGTCCGGCCACCACGTTCCCGAACTGTATGTGCTGGCTGTTCTTTCGCTGTTGCTCAAAGTGGTCGTCGTCCCGATGGTGCTGGTTAGGCTGCTGCAGGAAGTCACCGCGGAGATCGCCGGCAGCGGCGCACTCGGCGTGGCCAACGAAGTGCTGATCTCGATCGGGGTCGCCGCGTTCGGGTTTTTCGCCGTCGGTGCGCTCGGCATCGAATCCGACGTGCTGCCCACCGCCGCGTTGAGCCTGTCGGTGGCGGTGGTATTGGTAGCGTTCATCCTGATGATCGTCCGGCGTGACGTCGTGAGCCAGGCCATCGGGTTCTTCTCCCTGGAAAACGGTGTGTCGCTGGCCAGTCTGGTCGTTGCCGCGGGAATGCCGCTGATTCTCGAAGTGGCGTTCCTGTTCGACCTGCTGGTGGCCGTCGTGGTCTTCGGGGTGTTGATGCGCACTCACCACCGGAGAACACGGTCCCTGTCCACCGCAACGCTCGACCGGCTCAGGGGATAGCCGATGTCTGCGCTGATGGTGCTGCTGATCGCCCTACCGCTAGTCACCACGGGAGTGTGCGCGGTTGTCCCGTATCGTGTCGCCGCTGCGGTGACTGCGCTAACCGGCGTCATGGCCTTTGTGCTGGCACTGGCGTTGGTTCCGGTCGGTGTCGACCACACCATCACGGCGCTGCGTTACCTGCGTGCCGATGCGCTGTCGGTGATCTTTGTGCTGGGAACCTGCTTTTTGTATGCGGCGGTCGGGACCTACTCCCTCGGCTATCTCGCCGACGAGGAGCGCGAGGTGCGCACCGACACGGCGGAACAACAGGCACTGTTCGCCCGGCACAGCAGGCGCTTCTATCTCGGTGTGAACGCCTTCGCCTGGTCGATGATCTGCGCGCCGCTGGTCAACGATCTCGCCGTGTTGTGGATCGCCGTCGAAATCACCACAGTGGTCTCCGCGCTGCTGGTGGCACTGGACAACACCGAGGGCGCCACCGAGGCCGCATGGAAGTACGTGCTGATCGCCTCATCCGGGCTGGGGATTGCCCTGCTGGCCACCATCTTCATGTACTACGCGGGAACTGATGTCCTCGGTGGGTCCTATCAGCTGGCATTCGACCCGTTGATTGGTGCGGCTAGCCAATTACCCCACACGGCGGTGCGTTTGGCGTTCGTGCTGGCCGTGGTGGGATTCGGCACCAAAGTGGGCCTTTTCCCGGTGCACACCTGGCTGCCCGACGCGCACGCCGAGGCACCCACGCCGGTGTCGGCGCTGCTGTCGGGATCGCTGCTGGCGGTGAGCTTCTACGCGATCCTGCGCTTCTACCAGATCAGCGTCGCGGCACTCGGGCCGCGGTTTCCACAGACGGTGATGTTGGTCTTCGGCGTGCTGTCGCTGCTGCTGGCGGCGCTGTACCTGCTCGAACAGCGCGACATCAAACGGCTGCTGGCCTATTCCAGCGTCGAGCACATGGGGATACTGGCCGTCGGTGTCAGCTTCGGTGCGCCGATCGCGTTGTCCGGTGTTTTGCTGCACGTGCTGGCGCACGCCGCCGCCAAAGGCAATGCGTTCATGGGCGCGGGTGTGCTGGTGCGCAAGTTCGGCACCAAGGAACTCGGCCGTATGGCTGACGGCATCCGGTTGTTGCCGTGGTCGGGTCCGTTGTTGCTCACCGCTGTCCTGGCGTTATCGGCGATGCCGCCGTTCGGCCTGTTCCGCAGCGAGTTTCAGATCGTCGCCGGTGGCTTCGCGGATACCCGCAACGCTGCCGCGGCCACGCTGGTCTGCCTGGTCACCCTGGCGTTTCTCGGCCTAACCCTGGCGACGACACGAATCCTGTTTAGCCCCACACCCGGCGTGGCGGACACCGGATCGCTTCCGCTGGTTCGCGGTGAGCCCAGCAACTGGATGGTGGCACCTGTCGTGGTGGGAGTGCTGGTGCTCCTGGTGCTGGGCGTGGCGCCGCCGCAGGATCTGGTCGACCTGCTCAATCGCGGCGCCATCGAACTCATGGCAGGTGTGCGATGAGCGCCGCGGCTGCGACCGCGGTGGTCGATCTGCCGCTGGAGCAGTGGCGTGCGCAAACGATAAGCCGCGTCGCGGGCGGCGAGCGCTTTGCGGGCGTCTATGCCGCACACCGCGACGACGCCGCACAACTGCATGCGTTGCTCGTCGGCGACGCTGTGGTCAGTTGTCTGCGCACGTGGTTAACGCCGGAGGCCGACGGCTCGCTGTCGTATCGGGCGTTGACACCTGATGTGCCGCCGGCGTTTTGGTATGAACGCGCCCTGCACGACCTATCGGGTGTGGTGCCGACGGGACATCCGCGGCTCGACCCACTGCTGCTGCCCCGCGAGGCCGGCCAGCTCTCACCGCGACCCGGATACTCCGAAAGTGCCGCGCTGAAGCGGCGCATCCGTTCGCGAGCCACCGACCGACACGGACCTGTCGACGTCGGTGGCGGCGGGGTGTTCACCCTTCCGCTGGGGCCGGTGCGCTCCGGAGTGTTCGAGTCGATCGAATTCCTCATCGAAACACCCGGCGAGGACATCCCGCATCTGAACATCCGGCCGCACTATAAACACCGGGGCATCGCCAAGCAGTTCGAAATGTTGCCGGTGACCGACGGGATCTTGGTCGCCGAGCGCGTCGAGGGTATCGCTTCGATTGCCCACGCGCTCGCTTTCGCCCATGCCGTCGAGACACTCTGTGACGTGACCCCGCCGCGGCGGGCAGGGTTGATTCGGGTGGTCCACGCCGAACTGGAACGCATCGCCAACCACCTCGACGTGGCGATGCGGCTCTGCGACGCCGCCGGGCTTGCCGTTGCCACCGCCCGGTTCGGCTGGCACAAAGAATGTGTGATGAGGTTGGTGTCGGCGTTGTGCGGCAACCGGTTCGGACGTTCCGTTGTCTGCGTTGGCGGGGTGACCGCCCAGCCGCGGATGGACCCGGCCGAGGTGGCGCAGCGGGTGGCGGTGATCGTCGAGCGGATCCGTCGTGATCGAGACGTGCTGATGGTGGACGCGTCGTTTCTGGACCGGCTGCGCGGCACCGGGTACCTCGATCCGGCGTTGGCTGGCTCGCACGGCGCGCTGGGACCGGTGGGGCGAGGTTCGGGCTGTGACGACGATGCCCGTCGGCGGGCATACGACGGTTATGCGGAGCTGCCCACGGCGAACGGGGCTGCGGTCGAGAACCACGGTGACGCATTGGCCCGGCTGCGGGTGCGGTGGACCGAAATCGATGTCGCCGCCGGGCTGATCGGTCTCGCCTGCGCTCGGCTCACCGAGCTGGCCGATATCGAGACCAGGGTGGCGGTGGCGGTCGTCGACGGATTCGCCCTGGGCTGGGCCGAAGCACCCCAAGGCGAAGTGCTCTACGGCCTGGAGGTTCGCGGCGGCGTGATCGGCCGCTGCTTCGCCCGATCCGCTTCGCTACACAACATGCTGTTGTTTCACGATGTGTTTTCTGGCGACGTCTTCACCGACTTTCCGTTCATCGAGGCCAGTTTCGGGCTGTGTTATGCCGGGGTGGCGATGTAGATGCCGTGGATTTTCCGGGGGCTCCGCAATGGGATTGTCACGTCGGGATGGCCCAAACGGGCAGACTCCTATTTCGACGGCTTCCCGGCGGCGGTCGGGCTGATCGGTGACCCTGGTTCGCCTGTTACTGCGGAGGTCGCCGAGGCTGTCGCGGCCTGCCCCACTCGCGCGATCTCGGCCGATCCGCGGCCCCGGCTGGATCGCGGGCGCTGCATTGTCTGCGGGCGCTGCGTAGCGGCGGCGCCGGGCTGGTTCGGGTGGGAACAAGGTTGCGCCACAGCGGAACTGGCCAGGTCAGCCCTGGTGGTGGACAATGTCGAAGAGTCCGACGAGGCGCTGGCCGAACTGCGGGTGAGCCTGGCCCGACGGGTGCGGCGGCTGCGGCGTTCGGTGCATCTTCGCCACGTCGACGCCGGGTCCAACGGCAGCGACGAGTGGGAGATCCAGGCGTTGACCAACCCGGTCTACGACGTGAACCGGCTCGGGATCTTCTTTACCGCCAGCCCGCGGCACGCCGACATTGCACTGGTGACCGGTATCGGTGTTTCCGGGATGGCCGAGCCGCTGCGCCGAACGCTCGCCGCGATGCCCGCGCCGACCGTGGTGATCGCCGTGGGCACCGACGCCATCAGCGGAGGGATCCTGGGCGGCGGATACATCGGCGGCACCGGCATCTCCCGGTTGGTGCCCGTCGACGTCTGGGTACCCGGGGCGCCGGCCTCCCCGTTCAGCGTGCTGCACGGCATCCTGCTGGCGTTGGGCCGTGTCCCGCCGCAGAGAACCGGGAGCACACGGTGATCGCCGCGGGGCTGGCGTTGCTGGGCACGGCCGCAGCGATCAGCTGGTATGCCGGGCTCGCCGGTGAGGGCAGTCGACGAGTGGGCTTGGGCACCGCCGCCGCGTGGACGGCCAATGTCGCCGCGGCGGTGGCATTCGTGGTCGCCGGCGGGCTGGGCTTAGCCGGCGATGCGCAACGATTCGACCTCGGCGGGCTGGCCGGCTTCGGTCCCGCCAGCTTGTCCGTCGACGCGCTGTCCGGGCTCTTCCTGATCATTGCGTTCGGCGTCGCGGTGCCGGCGCTGGCCGCCGCCGCGGCACCGGCCAATCGAGATCGGCCACGGCTGCCTGCCGCCGTCGCCATGGCGCTGGCTGCTGTCGCGGTGATAGTGACTACCGACAACTTCTTCGTGCTGCTCTTCGGCTGGGAACTGCTGACCGTCGCGTTCTACCTGCTGGCCGGCTATGACCGCGAACTGCCCGAGCGGGCCGGCGGCGCGGTCAGCACCGTAGTTTTCGGAAAGGCCAGTGGCGCAGCGGTGTTGATGGGTGCCTTGCTGCTGGCCGGGCGCATCCACACCTTCGCGTTCACCGCCGGCACGCTGGATCCGCTCAGCGCCGTCGGTCAGGCCGCCTACGCGCTGCTGCTGCTGGGGTTCGGCATCAAAGTCGGACTGGTCCCCGCGCACATCTGGATGCCGCGCGGGTACACCGCGGCCGCAGGACCTGCGCGCGCGGTGATGGCCGGCGTCGCGGTCAACGTCGGGTTCTACGGCATGTGGCGCACCCTGCACATCCTGGGCCCGCCGCCGGTCTGGCTGGCTTGCGTGGTGTTGGTTGTCGGCGGCGCGACCGCCATCCTGGGAATCGCGCATGCCGCGGTCAATCCCGATCTGGCCGCGTTGATCTCATGGTCGAGCGTGGAAAACGCGGGCGTGATCACCGCAGGGTTCGGGGTGGCGCTGATGGGCGCGTCGGCGGCGCAACCCCAACTGGTCGCCGCCGGATTGGTGGCCGGCACCGCACAGGTGATCGCGCATGCGCTGGGCAAGACGTTGCTGTTCGTATCGGCGTCGACGATCGAGCAGGCGACCGGAACCACCGACCTCGACCGGCTCGGTGGTGTGGTGCGCCGCCTACCCTGGGCGGGAACGGGTTTGGTGATCGGGTCGCTCACCCTGGCCGGGTTGCCGTTGACCGCCGGCTTCGCGTCGGAATGGTTCACGCTGGAATCGCTGATGCAGCAGTTTCGGGTTGCCAGCCTGGCCATGCAGCTCTCCACCGCGGCGACCGGAGCGTTGGTGGCGTTGACGGTCGGCATCGCGGGCGTGACTTTCGTGCGGGTCGTCGCGCTCACGGCGTTCGGTCCCGCGCGCATCGGCGAACCACCCATGGATCCCGACCGGATGCTTGTCGACCGTCAGTGGCTCTATCGCTGCGGGGTGGCTGCGCTGGCAGCGGGTTGTCTGGGTGTCGCGGCGTTGGCGCCGATACAGGTGCGGGTGATCGGAGATGGTCTCACCCCGATCGTCGGTGATCAGGCGCACCGAGCCAACGCCGCGCCTTGGGTGCTGCAGCCGGTGTTCGACGAGTTCTCCGCGTTGTCGCCGACCTGGCTGTGGATCGTGCTTCCGGTGATGGCGATGGTCATCGCGGCGTTTGCGGCAGTGTTCGCCGGGCGGAATCCGTTCCGGGCGCGTGCGGTAACCCCGTGGTCGTCGGCGTCGCCGGGCGTGGACCGCGGCGTCGGCTACACCTCATTCGCCTACGCCAACCCGGTGCGCAACGTGTTGGCCAACGTGCTGTTGACCCGGTCGCATCTCGCCGAGACGACGGAAACAGCCGATGGCGTCGGTGCCGAGCGGCGCCCGTTCACCTACCACGTCCACGTCGTCGACGTTGTCGAACGGTATTTCTACCGACCCCTGGTCACCGGCGTCTTGTTCGTCTCGCGATCCGCCAGGCGGTTGCAGTCTGGCCGTCTCGACGCCTACATGGCCTACATGCTGGTCGCAGTGCTCGCGGTGCTGACCGTGGTGATCGCCATGTCTTAGCCGGTCTTAGCCGGAGCACTATTAACGAAACCCCACAGAAAGGCAGCATGACATGCGTTCCTTGGTAAGCGAGCGTCCACAGACCTCACACTGTGTCGCGAGCCCGCGATGAACATTCGTCGCATCCAACTCGACGTCGACACGGCCCTGGCCAGACCGGACCTGTTGGAGCTGGCCGCGGTGATTGACGAAGTTCCCGGTGTGGAGGGAGTCAACATTACCGTGACGGACATCGATCTGGAGACCGTCGGCCTCGAGGTCACCATTGAAGGCGAGTCCATCGACGCCCAGCAGCTGATTCGAGACATCGAGAAGGCCGGCGCGGCGGTGCACAGCGTCGATGAGCTCGTCGTCGGCAGCCGCATCGTCGAACACGTGCCACGAAGCCGGTGATTGGCTGGCGGCCGCGCCGTGCGAACCGGCTGCGCCCACGCGTGCGGTGGTTATTCGCCACGGCACTGGGCCTCTCCGATGGCATCCTCAACGCGCTCGTCTTGGCGTCGGCAACGGTGTCCAGCGGTGTGGGCCTGGACGTGGCCTTGGGCGCTCGGGTTGGCATCGTCGCCTTCTCTTCGGCGGTGCTCACCGTCTTCGTGGCCGAGTACGCCGAGTACCGGTCGGATTTGATGCGATCCGAGCGTCAACTGATGTTCACCCGTTCCGGTCGGCTCGCCGCGACAAGCCTCGGCAGGGCGGTGCTCAAGGACGCGGCCACCATCGCGATCGTGGCGGCAATCTCCAGCTTTGTCGGCGCGGCGCTGCCGTTGGTGGTGGGGGCGCTGCTACCCGGGGCGAGCTGGATGGCCCTGGTGGTATCGGTCGCGGCCCTGGGCGGTCTGGGCGTGCTGCTGGCCGTACACGTCGGCGGCCGGCGATGGGTGTGGGCGGTCAGCCTAATCATCGCCGGCGCCATCGTGACGATCATCGGAGTATGGGTGCATCTGGTATGAGTGACGGGGTAAGTGATCAGCGCGGCGCCGCGTTCGGGCACCGGCCCGGCCGCGCGCCCCGGCGGTTCTCACCGGCATTGAAATTCGTGCTGATGGTCGGCGCCATGAGTTTCTTCGCCGACTTCACCCACGAGGCAGCC
This sequence comes from Mycobacterium sp. TH-M106, assembly GCF_057473765.1. Taxonomy (NCBI): domain Bacteria; kingdom Bacillati; phylum Actinomycetota; class Actinomycetes; order Mycobacteriales; family Mycobacteriaceae; genus Mycobacterium; species Mycobacterium sp. TH-M106. The sequence continues at coordinate 14,510 of NZ_JBYCLE010000435.1, forward strand.
CGCAGCGTCGTCGGACAATTCCTGGGCCTGCTCGGCGCCGGGGCGCTGGCCATCGCGATGATCACCGGCTTCGGGGAGCTGCTGGGCTACGGGTTGCGGCTGTTCTCCGGGCGCAGCGCTGACCGTACCGGACTGTACTGGCCGATCACCATCGGCGGCTACATCCTGCAGATGTCGGTGGTGCCGCTGCTGGCGCTGGCCGGCAGTTGGCAGATGGCGGCGGTTTTGGTGATCGCGGAACGGGTCGGCAAGGCCATTCGCAATCCACCCCGCGACGCGATGCTCTCCCACGCGGCCAAACGCATCGGGTATGGCTGGGGCTTCGGTGTGCACGAGGCGCTGGATCAGTTCGGCGCCATGTTCGGCCCGCTGCTGGTCGCCTTCGTCGTGGCCCGCACGAACGACGACTACCGGTTCGTCTTTGCCGCGCTCGCGGTCCCGGCGGGCATCATGCTCTGTCTGCTCGCAGTGGCACGGCTGCTCTATCCACGCCCACAGGATCTGGAAACGGCCGCGACGGCGGTGCAGACGCGCGGGCTGCCCCGGGTGTTCTGGATCTACCTTCTGGCCGCGGCGCTGGTGGCCGCCGGGTTCGCCGACTTCCCGATTATGGCCTACCACTTCCAGCGCGGCGGGACCGTCTCGGCCAGCTCCATCCCGCTCCTCTACGCCGCCGCGATGGCGGTGTCGGGCACCGGATCCTTGGTGCTCGGGCGAGTGTTCGACCGCTGCGGCATCGGCGTGCTGATACCACTCACCGTCGTCTCGGCGGCCTACGCCCCGCTGATCTTCCTCGGCGGTTTCTGGCCGGCCCTTATCGGCAGCTGCCTGTGGGGCCTGGGCATGGGAGTGCATGAATCGATCGTCCCCGCCGCGGTGGCGCCAATGGTGTCGCCGGACCGCCGCGCCTCGGCATACGGGTTGTTCACCGGTGTCTACGGCGTCAGCTGGTTCGCCGGCAGCACCGTGATCGGTGCGCTGTTCGGGGTGTCTCTCGGTGGCGTCGTCATATTCTGCGTTGTCGCCCAATTCGCTGCAGTCCCACTGCTTCTGCTGGTCCAGCGACGAACGGCCGGCGCCGAGGTAACGTCGCCGAATCTGCCGAGTTGTTGATGACATCCGGACTGGGGATAAGCGGCGGCGGTTGACGCATTGTCGGTGCCAGCCGGTGCCGCGGTGTCGGCGCCGCCGGGCAGCCTGTGGGTATGACTACGTTGACACGGGCCGAACTGGGAGCGTTGGGCGAACGGCTGGCCGTCGATCATCTGACCGGGCAAGGCTTGCAGATCTTGGCCCGCAACTGGCGTTGCCGCTACGGCGAACTGGATGTGATCGCTGCTGATCCGAGAGCACGCACCGTGGTGTTCGTCGAGGTGAAAACTCGCACCGGTAACCGGTTCGGCGGCCTGGCCTACGCGGTGCCGCCGGAGAAGGTGCACCGGCTGCGACGGTTGGCCGGGCTGTGGCTGGCCGGCCAAGACACCAGTTGGGCGCAGCTTCGTATTGACGTGATCGGGGTGCGGATTGAGCGGCTGCGCCCATCGACACCGCAGATCACCCACCTGCAGGGGGTGGGGTGATGGCGTTGGGGCGGGCGTTCTCGGTCGCGGTACGCGGACTCGACGGCGAGATCGTGGAGATCGAGGCTGACATCACCTCGGGCCTGCCCGGTGTGCACCTGGTGGGCCTGCCCGATGCGGCCCTGCAGGAGTCGCGCGACCGGGTGCGGGCAGCGATCACCAACAGTGGACAGCGCTGGCCGACGGCTCGGTTGACCCTGGCACTGTCACCGGCGACGTTGCCGAAGATGGGTTCGGTCTACGACCTGGCGCTGGCCGCGGCGGTGCTCTCGGCGAGCCGCAAGACACCCTGGCGACGGCTTGAGACGACGATGCTGCTCGGTGAGCTGGCGCTGGACGGGCGGGTGCGGCCGGTGCACGGAGTGTTGCCGGCGGTGTTGGCGGCCAAACACGACGGCTGGGCGTGCGCGGTGGTGCCGGTGGACAACCTGGCCGAGGCGAGCCTGGTGAACGGGATCGAGGTTCGCGGAGTGCGGACGCTGGACCAACTGCACGCCTGGCTGGACGGGTCGGCGCAGCTGGCCGACAGGATCACCACGGCACCCCCGGTAACGGAACCAGCCGCTGACCTGGCTGACGTGGTGGGACAGGCACAGGCACGGTTCGCCGTCGAGGTGGCCGCCGCCGGTGCGCATCACCTGATGTTGACCGGGCCGCCGGGCGTGGGCAAAACCATGCTGGCGCACCGCCTTCCGGGCCTGCTGCCGCCGCTGACCCATATCGAGTCACTGGAGGTCACCGCGATCCACTCGGTGGCCGGCCTGTTGTCCGGCGCCGCGCCGCTGATCACCAGGCCGCCGTTCGTGGCGCCGCACCACAACTCCAGCGTGGCGGCACTGGTCGGCGGGGGCTCCGGAATGGCGCGGCCAGGCGCGGTCAGCAGGGCGCACCGCGGGGTGCTGTTCCTCGATGAGTGCGCCGAGATCAGGGTCAGCGCACTGGAGGCGTTGCGAACACCGTTGGAGGACGGTGAGATCCGGCTGGCCCGCCGCGACGGGGTGGCCTGCTACCCGGCGCGGTTCCAGCTGGTGCTGGCCGCCAACACGTGCCCGT
>NZ_JBYCLE010000436.1:0-4593 GCF_057473765.1 Mycobacterium sp. TH-M106
CCGCGTCAAGCGAGCCGGGCAGTGACCTGGTGGCACCTCGGGTGCATCAACGCCTCATCCAAAAGCGCTGACCTCAGGAAGGTAGTCCAGTGAGCCGAGTGCGGGCCGGCCAGACGGCGGTGACGAGCACACCGCAGTCCTGCGCGCCTCAAATGTGGTCGTGGCGCAGGAGGTCTTCGACCAGTGCGCGGGATCGCGGCGGGATGTCGACGTCTGGGAAGAAGCGCTCGATGATGGGCCACACCGCGGCCGCGGTGGTGATGCCGAGGTGGCGCAGCAGGAAGCGGAGGTCGTCTGCGTCGCGAACCGCCCGCGCGGCAAGGACTTTCATCGCCAGGAGGTGATCCGGCGGGGTGGCGACCACTTGGAGGTAGGGGTGGTCGAAAACGCGATTGCCTTCGCCGGGTGTGCGGGAGGCGTAGCCGGCGGCTTGATTGTTCAGCCAAGTGGTCGGCCAGTTGTGTTCGGCGGCGATCTCGCCGATGGCGGCGACCATCGGCCCGTCGGGCTCGAACTGGGCGTCGATGTCGCGGGTGGCGACTCGGGTGGGGTCGTAGGCCAGGATCATCGCCGCGCCGCCGTAGACGTGGACATGGCCGACGATGTTGCGGCGCTGGAGTTTCGCAGCCAGCTCGGTGAAGGCGCTCCGCAGTGCGGTGGCGTCGAACAGTGGCTCGGGCATGGGGGTGGCTCCGTCGTGGGTGAGGTCGTGACGGTCAAGGTAGATGCCGCGACGCCGGAATGCCGCCGGCGTCCACACCAGGGCGTGGGTGCGAGCCGACGGCAGGGTGGCGACCCACCAGGCGCGGGTGAGGAATCGGTCGACGGTGACGCTCCACAGCGGCCCGGCCAGGCCGTAGCGGGCGGCGAGGTGCTCCGCTGCGGCGCCCAGCAGCGCATCGAAGCGCGGGTCGCCGGTCAACGGTGGCTCGGCGGTGGTCAGCGGCAGTGCGGCGGGGCCCGCTTCGTCGGCGCCGCGGGCGAACTCGAAGAACAGCCGCAGCCGGGTGGCGTCGTCGCCGGGGTGGTCGGCCATCGCCCCCGCGGTCTCGGCGAGGGTTGCCGCGGGTGCGGTTGGTTTGAGGTCGGTGCGGGCTCCTTGTCGACGGCACACGGCGCGAATGTCGTCGGCCGAGTAGCCGCTGACCCGCCGGATGTGGCGATTGGACAAGATTCCGCGGGCGCGAGCGGGTGTGACGCCCCAGTGCTGCGCGGCGTCGTCGACGGTCCATAACTCCACCACCTCAACATACGCGCGTTCAGTATGGAGGTTCAGTCCGTATTGAGGAATGGCTAGGCCTTTAACTTAACGTGTGGCGTTATTGACGTATCGCGTTATCCTTGCGAGGTGATCAGGTCATTCGCTGACCGAGATACCGAGCGGCTGTGGGCGCGCGAGCGTGTGAGGTCGATCGATTCACGGATTCAGCGGGTGGCGATCCGGAAGCTGGCGTACCTCGATGCGGCACCGAGCCTTCACGCGCTGCGTGTTCCGCCGGGAAACCGTCTTGAAGCGCTCAAGGGGAGGGCGACGTGGTCAGCACAGCATCCGGATCAACGACCAATGGCGGCTTTGCTTTCGATGGACTGAAGCGGGCCCCGAAGATGTTGAGATTGTCGACTATCACTGAGGTGAGATGGATGGACAAGCACGCGCCGGTGCATCCCGGAGAGGTCTTGCTGGAGGACTTCATCGAGGGATTCGGCATCACGCAGCACAAGCTCGCGCGGGCGATCGGCGTACCGCCACGGCGAATCAACGAGATCGTGCACGGCAAACGCCGGATCAGTGCCGACACCGCGCTGCGGTTGGGCCGCTATTTCGGGATCGAAGACCAGTTCTGGCTCAATCTGCAGAACCGTTACGACCTAGAGGTCGAACGCGACAGCATCGGCGAGGCGCTCGACCGGATTCAGCCGCTCCAGACGGCATAGCAGGACGGTCCGGATAGCTGCTACTCCCTTCTCGGTAGGTTCACCGGACTGGACTCAGGGCAGCGCGATCCGCAGGGCTTTGCTGATCTCCTGCATCGTCGTCGGCGACAGGACGCCTAGTGATTCGGTGAGTTCGTCGTGGTAAGGCTGCACGATGTCGTCGACCAGGACGACCGCGACGAGCGGGTCCGCAGAGGTCAGCGGCACGACCGTGGGCACGTGCTGATTTTTGTCCGTCGTCGTGATTCGAGCCGCTAGCACCGTGTCGAGGTTTCTGTTGCGGGAGTTGTTGCTGAGGATCACCCAGGGCTTTGGGCCGTGCCCGAGGTCCACGCGGTATACCTGGCTCCGCATCCCGCGATTCACAGATGGGCCTCGGTCCGGCGGATGTAGCGGTCCCGGGCCGCCTGCCGCTCGGCACGGCCTGGTTCACTGTTGAACTCCGCCGCCAACTGGGCATACCCCGCGTCGAGAAGCTGTTCGCGCAGCGCTTCGGCCCCGGCCTGAAGCAGTGCGCGCAGCGCGCCGGCCTCGGACTTGATGTCGGCCTGGCCTCGTTGGCCTGCCCAACGCCGCAGCACCTCGAACGCAGCCGAGCCTTCGGTGAGGTACGGCGCGAGCGCGGCTTCGTCGGCGTCTTTGAGGATCAGACTCACTCGCTTACCCATGATGCACAATCTACATCGAAATTCAGCGCACAATCATGCGTATGACGTCGCTCGTCGTCGGTGATTCGAGGCGCTCACACCAACAGCGCCGAGTCGACCCTCCCGTTCACGCAGGCCGGCGATAGGACGCTTCAAGCGTCAACCGGCCGGGCCGGCCGCGCCGGTCGCGCCGGTCACTCCCGCCGTGCCGGTGGTGCCGATCACACCGGCCGTGCCGCCTTGGCCGACGATGACCGTCGCGCCGGCCCCACCGCCGGCACCGGGTGTACCGGCAGCACCGCCTTCCCCGCCGGTGCCGCCAGCGCCGCCGGTCGGATATTCGGGGCTGCCCGCGCCGCCGGTGCCACCATGACCGCCGTCACCGCCGTTGCCGGCCGCGCCGCCGTCCCCGCCGTTGCCGCCCTGGCCCAGAAAGCCGCCGGTGCCGCCGGTGCCGCCGGCCCCGCCCTGGCCGCCTGTGGCGCCGGGGCCGCCTTCACCGCCAGTTCCGGCGGCAACAGCCGTCGACGCGGCGCCGCCGGTGCCGCCGGTGCCGCCGACACCGCCGTTGCCGGCCCCGCCGCCGGCACCGCCGTCGCCGCCGTCGCTGAACAGCAGCCCGCCACGCCCCCCGTCCCCGCCGGCCCCGCCGGAACCGGCGACGGCGCCCTCCCCGCCGACCCCGCCCGTGCCGCCTGGGGTGGTGGCGTCGGTGCCGGCGATGCCGACGCCACCCGCGCTTCCGGCGCCGCCGTCACCGCCGTTGCCGCCCAGACCGAACAACTCCCCGCCAGCACCGCCGTTGCCTCCGGCAGCGCCGGCGTAAGAGGCGGTGATGGCGGAGCCGCCGTCACCGCCGTCACCGCCGTTGCCGATGAGAAACCCGCCGTTGCCGCCGACCCCGCCGGCCGTGCCCGCCCCACCGTCCCCGCCGGCACCGCCGTTGCCGATCAGCCCGGCATTCCCGCCGTCGCCGACGGCCACGCCGGGCGTTGTGGAGCTGTAGCCGGCACCACCGTCGCCGAAGAGGAGCCCGCCAGCACCGCCAGTGGGGTCCGCCTCCGTTCCCACAGCGCCGTTGCCGATTAGATCGACGCCAAGCAACGTGGCGGTGGGAAAATTGATCACATTGTCGATTGCCGAACCGATCGGGCTGGTGATCCAGGCCTGGCCGAGGTGGTAAAACGGCAGATAGAGCGCCTGGACCAGGGTGTTCGCGAAACTGGGATCGGCGGCCGCCATGGTGCCAGCCGCATCGATCGGCAACGACGGCACGGCGAAACCGGCCAGGGGATCCCCCAGCACCGGATCAGTGGAACCGACCAAACCCGCGAGCGGGTCGATCACAGGCTGGGCTACCTGGGCTAGGGGGTCGATGACGAGCTCGACGATGTCGGCGTGGGCGGTGGACAAGGTGGTCAGCGGGGCCATCGCCGCCGCCAGAACCGCACCGGCAGCCGTGCCCAGGCCGATCATGCGGCGATGCCGACGTGTCTTGGCGGGGCATGACGTGCGATGTCGCGTGCGGCAATCCTGAGCCATCGTCGGGCCTTTCTGAAATCCCCGGTCAGCGTTGGTTAAAGCAGCCATGACGATACCCGCTGAGCGGCCTGCCCGCGCCGCCCCAGGAAATCTCCCCGGCATCGAATCAGGCCCTGGCGTTGACGAGGCCCTTGCGTTACAGCTCTTGTGCAATTGTCGAAAATCTGTAATATCGGTGGCATGCCCGACACTCACATCGTCACCAACCAGGTTCCCCCGCTGCACGACGACAACCCGGCGTCGTCGCCGGTGCTCATCGAGTCGCTGATCCGCGAGGGCGGAGGTTGGGGCGTCGACGAAGTCACCGAACTCGGCGCCATCTCCGGTTCCCGCCAAGCCCAGCGCTGGGGCGAGCTGGCCGATCGCAACCGGCCGATCCTGCACACCCACGACGCCACCGGCCACCGCGTCGACGAGGTCGAGTACGACCCCGCCTACCACGAGCTGATGCGCACCGCGATCGGCCACG
>NZ_JBYCLE010000437.1:0-1866 GCF_057473765.1 Mycobacterium sp. TH-M106
TCAGCGGCATCGACTTCGACAACATCAAGTACTTCGTCCGGTCCACCGAGGCGCAGGCCCAAACCTGGGACGACCTGCCGGAGGACATCCGCAACACTTACGACCGGCTGGGCATCCCGGAAGCCGAAAAGCAGCGCTACATCGCGGGGGTAGCGGCTCAGTATGAATGCCTGGCCGGTGACACCCTGGTGTGGACCGCCAACCGTGGCCAGATCCCGATCAAGGAGATCCAGTTCGGAGACCGGGTGTTCGCCTACGACGAGGACGCGGAACGGTTCGTGGTTTCCCCGGTCAGGGGGGCGGCGCAAACCGACACGCGGTTGACCTACCAGGTGACAACCACTCGGCGCAGTATCCGAGGCACCGACAACCACCCGATGCTGGTGCTGCGCGACGAGCGCAAAGACGGTCGGCAACGCGCCCGGTATGCGCGCCGATGGGTCACCGTCGGCGAGATTCAGCCGGGTGATTTCATCGCGACCCCCCGCCAGGTGCCGGAGTTCGGTGCTGCCGCCCAGCTTCCGGGCGTGGCCGGCATGGCGGCGCCGGCGACTAGCTCGGTCGACCTGATGTGGTTGCTGGGCCTGTATGTCGGTGACGGCAACCTGCACCTCTCGACCAAGACCTACCGGGTGCAGTTCGCGATCCCGGCCACCGATATCGAGCTGCGGGCCGAGTTGAGCCGCGTGGTCACCGAGCTGTTCGGGCTGCGCTGCATCGAAGCCGACACATACCGGGTGGTGGTCAACTCCAAGGCGTTGACCGAGTGGATCACCGAGTTGGGTTTCGCCGGAGTCTCATTGACCAAGCGAGTACCGGACTGGGTGTACGGGTTGCCGGTGGATCAGCGGTTGGCGTTCCTGGGCGGCTGGGTCGACGCCGACGGTTATGTCGGCCCGGACCGCAGCGGTTCGGTGCTCTTGACGTGCGCCAACGAAGCGCTGCTCGGCCAGGCGCGCGAGCTGGCCGAGCTGTCCGGCCTGCGTGCCGGCGGTCCGTGGTCGTTCACCCAGACGTACCGGCACGCCCCAGAGCGCATGCAGATCGCCTGGCGGCTGGGCATTTCCGGTGATTTCGAGCGTCTTGGCTGCCGGAACCCGAAGCGAACCAACCGGTTTGGCCGTCGCAGCTATGCGCACTCGTCCACCAGCGCGCACGGGACAACGATCCGGTCGCACACCAACGACTGGTTGGGCTTCGAACGGGTGAAATCCGTTGCTCCGCACGCGGTGGAACCGGTTTATGACATCGAGGTCGACGGGCCGCACAACTTCATCGCCGAGGGTCTGGTGGTGCACAACTCCGAGGTGGTTTACCACAAGATTCGGGAAGATCTTGAGGCACAAGGGGTTATCTTTCTCGATACCGACAGTGGTTTGCGCGAACACGAGGACATCTTCAAGCAGTACTTCTGCACTGTGATCCCCGCGGGGGATAACAAGTTCTCCGCGCTGAACACCGCTACCTGGAGCGGCGGTAGCTTCATCTACGTCCCGCCGGGTGTGCATGTCGACATCCCGTTGCAGGCGTATTTCCGGATCAACACCGAGAACATGGGCCAGTTCGAGCGGACGTTGATCATCGCCGACGAGGGCGCCTATGTGCACTACGTCGAAGGCTGCCTGCCCGCCGGTGAGCTCGTCACGACGGCCAGCGGTGACTTGCGGTCCATCGAGTCTATCCGCGTCGGCGACTACGTCAGCGGCCACGACGGGCGCCCGCACCGCGTGACCGCCGTGCAAATGCGCGATCTCAACGGCGAACTCTTTACCTTCACGCCGATATCGCCCGCCAACACGTTCTCCGTCACGGCGGAGCACCCCCTGCTTGTCGTTCCGCGTGACGAGGTGCGTGTCGCACGCAAGG
>NZ_JBYCLE010000438.1:0-13183 GCF_057473765.1 Mycobacterium sp. TH-M106
TCACCGGCCGCGTGAAGGACGTCATCATCCGCAGCGGGGAGAACATCTCGCCGAAGGAGGTCGAAGACGTGCTGGCCGGCCACCCCGGCATCGCCGAAGTCGCTGTCGTCGGTCTGCCCGACATCCGCACCGGCGAGCGAGCCTGCGCTGTCGTGGTACCCACGGCGGTGCCAGGCCCGGACGTCGCGGGCTTGCGCAGCTTCCTGGTGGCCCAGGGCCTGGCCACGTTCAAGGCGCCGGAGCAGGTGGTCGTCTGGGATGCGCTGCCGAAAAACGACGCGGGCAAAGTCCTGAAGAACGACATCAGGGCAGCGCTCACGACAGAGCCAACCGAGAAAGGTGGGTGACATGCAGGTCGTGATCGTCACCGGCGCGAGTGGAGGAATCGGCCTGGCCTGCGCGACCAGGCTGGCCGGCATGGGCATGGCGGTGCTGGGCACCGGCCGCGACGCTGAGCGCCTCGCCGAAGTGCGGCGAGCCGTCGGCGACCCGGACCGAGTCGCCACGGTCGCCGTCGACTTGACCGCCGACGACGCCCCGAAACAGATCGTGACGGCTGCCACCTCCCGGTGGGGCCACGTCGACTTCTTGATCAACAATGCCGGAGTGGGCAACCCGAAGCCGCTGGACGAGACAGACGACGAAACCCTGGACTGTTTTCTGGATGTGATGCTGCGGGCACCGTTCCGACTGACTCGCGAAGCACTGCCCCACATGCCGGCCGGGTCGGCGATCGTCAACATCACGTCCACTTTCGCCGTGGTGGGCGGCCTGCGTGGCGGCGCCTACTCTGCGGCGAAGGGCGGCCTGACGGCGCTGACCACCCATATCGCCTGCGAGTACGGATCGCGGGGAATCCGTTGCAACGCGGTGGCGCCCGGGGTGGTTCGCACGGCCATGACCGAACACCGGTTGGCCGACGAGCGATTCCACCGGATGCACGTCGAGATGACACCGCATCAGCGGCTGGCGACGGTGAACGACGTCGCGAGTACCGTGGCGTTTCTGTGTTCGCCGGGCGGCAGCTTCATCAACGGGCAGACGATCGTGGTCGACGGTGGCTGGAGCTCGACGAAGTACCTCTCGGAGCGCGCACTGAATTCGGAGTGGCGGTGAGCCAGTTCGCGCGAGGATGCGCAAAATCGCACGCGGAGGCCCCTTCGCGTGCGATTTTGCGCATGCTCGCCGGGTGGGGCGCTGGTCAGTTGATGGACTCTTCCAGCCACGGCGTCAGCCACGCCACGCCCTCAGCGGTGAGGTGCACACCGTCGCTGCGGACCGTGATGCCGTCGACTTTGGCGGTGTAGACACCCTCCGGACTCAGCTTCTTGTTCAAGTCCAGCACCGCGATACCGCTCGGATCGGGCCGTTCGGCGATGACACGCCGCAGCAGTGCGTTCCACCGGTCGACGCGATCCGGTTCATCTTCGGGGTACAGGCTCCCGTCCGGTTTCTCCCCGTAGCGGCTGTAGGGCAACGTCGCCGCGACCACCCGCGCCCCGCTGGAGCCCAAAACCTCCAATGCCCGGTGCAGCTCCGCGGCTAGGTACGCGTCGAAGGTCGGATCGCCGATGTGCGTCCAGCGACCCTCGTTCACCCGGTCCACGGTCTCCCAGCGGCCGACGATCATCACGGTGACATCCGGTTGATCCCGGGCGATCTGCTGCGCCCATCTGCCCGGCCAACCGTCGCACTCCGGTTTTTGTTCCAGTGTCTTCCCGGAGTACCGGTACGGGCCGGCACGCACGATGCTGCACCCGATGATGGTGTGGTCGATGAAGGCATAGCCGGGGGTGTCTGGCAGGTAGCGCATCAACGTCCGTGCAATCGAGTCGCCGAACACCGACACCGTGCGCGGTCGGCTGACGCCGAGCCGACCGGCCCACCTTCCGGCCGGCGGGGGTAGGACGGCCGCGGCCGCGGCCACGTCCGGTGGCAGGCCGGCGGCCCCCAGGTTTCGTTCGGCGACCGGCACGATCAGCACGGTCACCGCGACGGCGGTGCCGCTGGCGGCCGCCGCGAGCGGCAGCAACGGCACCCGAACCGGCCGCCACCGACGGATCGGCTGTTCGATCACCCACCACGACGCGGCAGCGACCCCGAGGGTGGCCGCGCACCGCACGGCAAACAGCCGCGGCCCCGACCATCCGGTGCGTTCACCGTTGAGCACCAGAAACACCGGCCAGTGCCAGAGGTAGACGCCGTAGGAGATGGTGCCCAGCCACACCAGCGGGCGCCAGCACAATGCCCGGGCGATGATGCCGGTTTGGTGCAGCGCCACCGGGGCGATCACCGCGATCGCGGCCACCGCGACCACGCTCAGCAGGCCGTCGTGGAACTCGCGTGCGGTGCCGGTGGCGTGATGCGCGGCCGCGGCCAGCACCGCCAGGCCGGCCAGCGGCAGCAGCCGCACGGCCCAGCGCCCGGCCGGGCTCCGGATCACCGACCAGCCAGCCGTCAACGCCGCCCAGTCGCCCACCAGCAACGCGGCGGCTGCGGCGCCGACCAGTAACGCCTGCGCGCGGGTGTCGGTGCCGAAGTAGACACGATCCCTAGCGGCATCGGACACCAGCGCCGCGGCCGTCACGGCCGACGCCACCGCCCCCGTCGTGGCGAGCACAAAGACGGCGAGCCGGACCATACCCACCGTGGGCCGGCGCCCGCGGTGTCGGGCCCGCCGGTACAGCAGCAATGCGGTGGCGACCAGCAGTAGTGGCCAGACGAAGTAGTACTGCTCTTCCACACCGAGCGACCACGCGTGCTGCAGCGGTGACGGGGTGCCCCCTTGGGTGAAGTAGTCGGTCTGCTGCGCGACGAACCGCCAGTTGGCCACCCAGAAGAAGGTGGCGATGGCATCGTCGCGCAGTCCGGCGACGGCCTGCGGCGGGAAAAACTCGTGCACTGAGGCCATGAAGGCCACCGCCAGCGCCATCAGCACCAGAGCGGGCAGCAACCGGCGGCCGCGGCGGATCCAGAAGCCGGCCAGGTCGATGCGGCCGGTACGGCCGAGCTCGTCGATCAGCAGCGACGTGATCAGGAATCCGCTCAGCACGAAGAACAGGTCGACGCCGATGAATCCGCCCGGCGTACCGCCGATTCCGCCGTGGTCGGCTAGCACTAGGGCGACGGCTATCGCGCGCAGGCCGTCCAGCGCGTGAATACCCGGGCGGCGCTGCCCACGTCGGACCCGGTCAGCGCCGCGCGAGGTGTCGAACCGGGCGGAGCGCGGCACCGGCGCTACCCACCGGGGTTGTGCAGCCGGTCGGCCGAGAACGCCGTTGCCGCTGATAGGTCGATCCTCTCGCCGTTGGACCACCGCAAAGCTTAGGGGCGGTTCACTCCCGCAACGCGATGACACGGCCGCAGAGCAGCGGGAATCCGACCAGTTGAGAAAAGTTCGGTGGTGCGTCACCCGGCGCGTCGTCCTGCCGGACCGGTAAGTTGCCGGTTATGGCAGCCCACATCCAGCGCAGAGGTCTCAACGACGCCGTCACCTGGTTCTGGAACTGGGCCGCACCCGTTTACGACCTTCATCTCCTGCAGCGCTGGGTCTACCGTCCGGCACAGGACGAGATCATCGCCGAGTTGACGGCACGCCGACCCGGGCGGGTGGCCGATGTCGCGTGTGGCACCGGGATTCTCGCCGACCGCATCGCCCGTGAACTACAGCCCCGCGCGGTCTACGGCGTGGACAGGTCCGACGGCATGCTCGGCGAGGCCGGGGCACGGTCCGCGCAGGTGCACTGGCTGACCGGATCCGCCGAACAACTGCCGTTCGACGACGCCGCCCTGGACGCCGTGGTGACGACCTCGGCGTTTCACTTCTTCGACCAGCCGGCGGCGGTGCGCGAATTTCACCGGGTGCTCGCCCCGGGCGGGATGGTCGCCGTCACCTCGATCAGCCCGCGCCATCCGGTTCCGCTGAGTCGGTTCCCGGGCAGTCGGTGGACTCCTGCGCACCATCCGCGGCCGGCCGAGATGCGTGCGCTGTTCACCGGCGCCGGCTTCACCGTCAGCAAACAACGTCGAGTGCGCCGGCCCGCCGTGACGCTGATCGTCTCGGACCTGCTGACGTTGGGAATCAAGCCGTAAACCGCGCTAGGCTGGCGTCTTATGAGGTCGGCGCAGGTTGCGGGGGTGGCGGCGCTGGTTGTCGCGGGCTGCTGCGCGGCCACCGGCATCGCCCAGGCCGCGCCCACGCCTTCGCCTGCCCCCACCCCGTCACCGGCGCCCGCTGCCCCACCGGCACCCAAAACCGTCATCGACAGCGACGGCAGCTATGCGGTGGGAACCGACATCGCGCCGGGTGTCTACCGCAGCGCAGGTCCGGTCGAAGGCAGCGTGTGCTACTGGAAGCGGGTCAGTGACGGCAAGATCATCGACAACGCGTTGACCAAAAAACCTCAGGTCGTGCAGATCGAGCCGACCGACACGCTGTTCAAGACGGATCGCTGCCAGCCGTGGCAGATGACCACCTGCCCGCCGGACTGCGCAGACACCCAACAGCCACCGCCTGGCCTGCCCGGAGTGTTGAAAGGCTTCCTGCCGCAACCCCAGGAACCCCAGCCACCCCAGCAAGCTCCGCCGCCGCAAAACCCCGCCCCCGGCGGCCATTGATCAGAAGTCGGGTCGGGTGTGCCAGGTCGCTCATCGAAGCTCACCGTGACGGAAGTACCTACGGCAGGGTATCCGAGGGTATCCGCGGGTGCACCGTCGACCAGGGGTGCGCCGATTCCAGTTGGGCGGCTACCCGGATGAGGACGTCCTCACGGCCGTAACCGGCGGCCAGCTGGACGCCGATGGGGAGGCCCTCGGCGTTGCGGTGCAGCGGCAGGCTGATCGCCGGCTGCCCGCTCATGTTGAACGGCGGAGTGAACGCGGCAAACCGCCCGGACCGGCGCGTCGGCGCGGTCGGCTCCGCCGGATTGTTCTCGAACTCGGTCAGCGGCAGTGGCGGCTCGGCCAGCGTCGGCGTCAGCAACAGGTCCCAGCCGTCCGCCCACCACTGCTGCAGCGCACGCCGGAAGGTCCAGCCCGCCGCCTGGGCCGTGGCGTAGTCGACGGCGGTCAACCGCCGCGCCTGCTCGACGAGCGCCCAGTTCACCGGCTCGAGGTCCGCCGCCGTCACCTCGCGTCCGAGTGTCTCGCCGACCTGGCGCGCGGCCATCGCCATCTGCGCCGCCCACAACGCCATGAACTTGTGGGCCAGGGTGGTGTCGGCGAGGCAGGCCGGCCACGCCGGCTCGACCGTGTGCCCGAGTCCCTCCAGCATCGACGCCGCGGCGCGCACCGCGGATCGGCAATCCTCGTGCAGGAAGTCGCCGCGCGGATGCACGTCCAGCAGCCCGATGCGCAACCGTCCCGGATCCGCACCGACCTCGTCGATGTACGGCCGTTTCGGCTCCGGTGCGATAACACTGTCGCCAACACCCGGCCCGCGCACCGCGTCGAGCAGCGCTGCGGTGTCGCGTACCGTGCGGCTGACGCACAGTTCGACGCCCAGCCCCGCTTCGGCGCGCACCGGCCCGACCGTGATCCGCCCTTGGCTCGGCTTGAGTCCCAGCAGTCCGCAGCACGACGCCGGTATGCGGATGCTCCCGCCGCCGTCGGAGGCGTTGGCGAACGGCACCATCCCGACGGCCACCGCGACGGCGGCACCGCCACTCGACCCGCCCGACGTGCGGTCCAGCGCCCACGGGTTGCGGGTCGGCCCCCAGGCCAGCGGCTGCGTGGTGGGCAGGCTGCCGAACTCCGGGGTGTTCGTCCGCCCGGCGATGACCAGCCCGGCCGCTTTGAAACGGGCGACCAGCGTGGTGTCGGCGGCGTCGACCTTGCCGGCCCGCTTCAGCGCACCGTTGCCGTTCGACATGGTCTGGCCGGCAAAGCTGGTGAAGAGGTCCTTGAGCAGGAACGGGACGCCTCTGAAGGGGCCGGCGGGCAGGTCCGGGCCGGCGGCGACCGACCTGGCGTGGTCGAACCACTCGATGACCACAGCGTTCAACGCCGGATTCGACTGCTCGATCCGCTCGATCGCGGCGTCCAGCAGCTCGCCCGGTGTGACCTCACCCTTGGCCACCAGTTCCGCCTGGCCGGTGGCATCCATCCACCGGGTCTCCTCGGCTAGAGCGCTCACGGCTTCCGGTTTACTTCGCGGCGTAGCGGTCACGCAGCTTGGTCAGGGAAGCCTCGATGCCCTTCTCGTTGGCCTTGATGGAACCCGTCAGCTCGTAGAACGCCCGCCTGAGCGGACCGGCATCGTGGTAGTCGAATGTCTCGGTGACCCGGGTCAGTGTCGGTGACAGCGACTCGAATTCCCATCGCCAGCGGTGGCCCTCCGGGTGGCGCCACTCGACCACTTCATTCGGCTTGAGCGCGGTCACTCGGCTGGTGATGCGATACGGCACGCCGTACATCTTCATTTTCGTCGAAAACTTCGACCCGACAGTAACTTCTGCCGGGGCCTTGATGTTGTCGCGAACCGTGCCTGATCCATCCAGTTCGCGGTGGCGGCGCGGATCAGCGGCCATCGCGAACAGCTCGGCCGCCGGGGCGGCCACCTCCACCGAGCGGCTGACCCGCCGGGGTCCCGCGTCGACAACGGTGACGGTCATCATCTCTCCATTCACATGCCCTATGGTGCGTCCAGGTCGAGACTACGCTTGAGCGCCGGGCTAGAGACTCAGTCCGGAGAACATCACCCGGCCGGGGTCATACTTCTGCCGCACGGCGCTCAGCCGGGCGAGATTCGGGCCGAAGTACCGCGATGCCGGCTGGCCTGCCTCGAGGTAGTTCACATAGCCGCCAACCGAATACGCCCGCACCATCTGGTGCGCGGCGTTCAGCCAGTCAGTCGCCGCCGCCGGGGAACCGGACGTCTCCACGTACCACTGCACCAGCGCGGATTGCCGGCGCCACGGAAAGGCCGTGGCGCCCGGTGCCACGCTGGACAGCGCCCCGTCAAGCGCATGCATGATCACCAGCAGCCGGCCCGCTCCCCGGGGAAAGGCTTCGGCGGCGGAGGCGATCGCCTGAGCTGCGGGCGCGGTAATGGTCGGCAGAACGTCGGATCCGCCGACATATCCCAGCGGCGACGGAGTGAGGTTCCCGACGGCCAGATGCCGCACCAGTTCCATGCGGTTGAAGGTGTGGTTGTCGGTGCCGGCCGGTTGCATGCCGACGGCCGAAACGATGGCGTTGGCCACGCTGTTGCCCGACCCGACTGGGCAGGTGGCGAGAATACGGCCCGGCATGCCCGGCGCGTCGGTGGAGCAGTCCGCCAGCGCCCAGCTGTTGCGGTCGGCGGCGCGCAGCCAGTTTTGCCAGCCGACGAGGACCTGCGGGAACGACTGCGGCGGGAAGTTGAGGTTGACGACGTCGACGTCCCCGGTGGGGAACGTGGCAAAGGTCAGCAAGGTGGTCGCCCCAAAGTTGCCGCCACCGCCGCCCCGCAGCGCCCAGAGCAGATCGGGGTTGTTGGTCGCGGACGCGGTAACCGCCTGACCGCCGGGCAGCACCACCGACGCCGACGTCAACGCGTCACAGAGCAGGCCCGCATGCCGGGAATCGGCGCCCAGTCCGCCGCCCAGGGCGTGCCCCGCGGTGCCTACTGTCGGGCAGGTTCCCGTCGAGACGCCACGGCCGTGCTCGGCCAGCGCCTGATGCAGCGCGTACAGGCCGGTGGCCGGGGTTACCGCGACCTGCCCGGTGGCGTCGTCGTAGTTGATTCCCCCGGGCAGCTCGCGCAGGTCGAGCACCATGGTTCCGTTCGCCGTGGACGCCCCGATGTAGGAGTGTCCACCAGCGCGCGGAGCGACCTTGAGGTTGTTTGCAGCAGCGAACGCCATCGCCTTCTGTACGTCCTGCGGTGACCTCGGGATAACCACCGCCGCCGGGGTCAGGTCGTTGTAATTGGTGTTGAAAACCTGTTTGGCCGCGCCGAACTGGGGATCGTCCGGTCGTAACACCTGCCCGTTGATGGCTCCGGAAAGACCGTCCCACGCGGAGGTGTTCGGATCGGCGACCGCCCGGACCGGGCCTAAAACCGTGCCGGCGGCTAGCGCTCCGGCGGCACCCCGCAGAAACGTCCGGCGCGTGATCTCACGCGTCTCACGCTCCAATGTCGGGCTCCCGCGATTGCGTCACGTCCCGCATTGTCATCCACGCGGCGGCAAAAACCGCGGTGCCGCATGACGTGTCGTGTGACTGCTCAGCCAGGCGCGGACTGCGGCCCCGTGCTGGCGACGCTCGACCTCCGTAAGGTTGGCCTCGGTAACTGAGCGCGCAACGTCACCCTCCATCCAGTGCACAGCGGACCGGTCGTCTTTGCGTAGAACCGGCTGGGCTATATTGACTCAGTTACGACCGTGCCCCGTGGACCTGCGCAGGACCATCGTCACCCACTGCTCTGCGCACAAACGGCACGTGCGACCTCGGGTGCAAGCGACCTAGCGGACCAGGAAGGCCCAACTTTGACCACACCCACCGTCGCTATGTGCAGCGCAGGCGAACGGACCTGGCCGCCTACCCGCCGGCAGCACGCCTCCGCGACGCCGACGAGTGGTGTCGCCACCAGGGCCCGCGTCTCGCGCGAGTCGGCGTAGTCAGGCCCGCGCTTATGCACGGGATAATGGTCGACGCGTCGCAAAGCGCGTGTTCCGGGGACGGCCCGGCCGATTTTTCTGACAACGTCCGTATGCAGCTGCAACGGTACGGCGTCAATGACGTCATAGACCTGCGTGCCGACGATGACCTCAGCGAGCTGTTGGACGAATACCCCTCCCAGAGCGACGTGGTGGTGATCTGTTCGGGCCGGCAGTTGACACCCCCGGTGGCGCGTCTGCTGACGGTGCGATCGGTGCGCACACCATCGCATTTCGTCGTATGGAACCCCGCCGACAACGGTCGTATCGTTGCCGCCCGTTTGGCATCGATCGATCTGCTCCAGATGAATTACCACAATCCATGCGACTTCGAGGATGAGCTGCGGAAAATTGTCGACATCAAGAAGCTACACCGGTACACGTTGGAGAACATCATTGCCAACGACGCCATTCGCGTCGGGGGGTCGTTCGCCACGTCGGGTGTGCAACCGTACTTTCGTAAACAAGCTCACGGCCGTGGTTCACTGAAGCTGCGCGACGAGGCGCGTTTCTACGAGCGGCTCCCGCCTCGGTTGGGCGACCCCTATCCAGAAGTATTGTTCTCCCGTACAGCAGGTGATTCGGTCCAGCTGGGTCTGGAATACGTTGCCCACCCGAACCTTCGCGATTTGCTGCTCAATCTCCAGATCACTCCCGAGGATGCCGCCGAGGTGCTGGAGAAGGTACTCGACTATGAGTACAACCACGCTTACCTGAAATATTTGGGTGAAACGCCGTCGGGCTATGTTCAAGACTATCATTTTGACCGCGTCTGGAACCGCCTTGCGGTAACCATTGACCTGGACCCAGAGTTCGCTCCGCTGATACGCAGCCCCCGGCTGCAGATCAATGGGCGGGTTATTCCAAATATTCCGGCAATGTTGTGCCAACTGGAGCAGGACGCCGGTGTGGTCGCAGAGTTAACGCCACCTGGAGTATCCCCACACATTCACGGTGATCTTCACCTGGAAAATATCCTGTACGACCAGGAGTCGGATAGATTTTGGCTGGTCGACCCGCGAGGCTATCCCGCCTGTGACATATACTATGACCTCGGCAAACTGTCGCACAGCTACAACCGGCACTACGACCTGCTCCACGAGGGTCGCCACGAAATCGGCCGCTACATCAACGGTGACACCGCCATCCTGGAGTTAAGCCTGAATTCTCCGCATCTCGAAGACGTGTACAACCAACTGGGCCAGGCAATGCAGAGCGTCGTCGCCGGGATTCTGCGGAGAGACGACGAACAGGTCAATTCCTGCACCATGTTCAACGAGGCCATGCACTTCTGCTCCGACATGCCGTTCCACATTCACCCCGACGCGTCGCCGAATGTCGCGGCAGCCATATACGCCACAGGTGCGCAGCTGCTTGCGGATGTTCTGCAGGAATTTTCGATCGACCCGGACCCCCGCGAAGAGTCTCACCACCGTGGGCTCAGTCGCATGAACGACGTGGCTCACAACACCTGGCGGCTGGACGGTTAGCAAGGCTCGGCGGGAAGGAACCATGCACGATGTCCACGCTCAACTGGTCGTCTTCGACCTTGACGGCACACTGGTGGATGCCGAGCACCCGCTTTCCGATGCAACCGCTCGGGCTCTGCGCACGCTCCCGGAACGCGGGCTCCAGGTAGCCTTCGCCAGCTCAAGGCCGCTCGCATCGGTCGAGTTGTTCGCCCGACGCGTGGGGGTGGCGGCGCACCTCATCGGGTTCAACGGCGCACTAGCTGTATCCGCCGATGGGTGCCAGTTGATCGAGAAGAGCTTCGTGCTGGATGCACGGCTCGCAGAACTGCTCCGCGGGTTTTTCCGCGACGGCGGGCTGGTCAACGTTTATCGCGGATCGCATTGGCTGGCGGTGGGCCCCGCGGCAGCCATCGCCCACGAGGAGCGGGCGACGGGCTTGACAGCCGATTCACGATCCTCCGCTACGGCTCTCGCGGATCTTGGTGGCAGCCCTATTCTGAAGATTATGTGTCGCAGCAGCGAATCTGCGTGCAGACAGTTGCTTGATGCGGTGGATGAGTTTCCGACTTTGACGGCAGTCTCTGCCGGACCGGATTGCTGCGATATCCAGGCAAACGGTGTCGACAAAGCACGCGCGGTTCGAGAACTCTGCCACCACCTCGACATCGCACCGGGTGGCGTTGTGGCGTTCGGGGACAGTGACTCCGACGCCGCGATGCTGCAGATGGTCGGCTACGGTGTGGCGGTGGGTGCGGCGAGTGCCAGAGCGAAAACGGCGGCGCGCGAGCTCATCACCGGCCCGGGATCGGACGCGGTAGCCGAATGGCTGGACAGAATCACTGCGGCGAGCTGACGACCCACCAATCGCCATGGTAACGCCGGTCGAACAACCCACTGACGTACTGGTCTTGGGCGCGAGCGGGCGGGTCGGCGAGGCTTTGGGGCGCCTGCTTCCCGGATATGGGCTCTCCGTCCGAAGTGTCTCGCGAAAAGGTACGACGTCGAGCACCACCGCGATCGACGTCTGCGATCACAAGGGGCTTGTGGCGTGCATCGAGGCGACGGATCCGCGTGTCGTCGTCTACGCCGTGGCAGTTGCCGATCCCGACCTCTGCGAAGCCGATCCGCCGACATCCCACGCCATCAACGTGATTGGCGCCGGATGGGTGGCTGCGGCGGCGGCGAAGACCGGCCGCCGCGTTGTCTATTATTCGTCGGACTACGTGTTCGGAGAGCCCGGTAGATACTTCGAAGACGCACCGGTGATGCCGCTGCAGGTCTACGGCCGACACAAAGCCGAGGCTGAGCAACTCGTGTTGAGCCAGGGCGACAACGTGGTGATCCGGCTGCCGATGCTGTTCGGTAGCAGAGACTTTGTTGCCGAGGCCGTTGAAGCGCTGGTCCACCAGACGCCACTGGCCCGCGATGATCGGCGGCGCTACCCGATTTCGGTCGAGCACGTCGCCCGAGTAACGAGCACCGTCATCACGACGAAGGCCCCGCCCGGCATCTATCACGCGGCTGGTGTCGACGGGGTGACGAAATCCGAGTGGGCCGCCTACATCGCTGGGTTGCTCGGTAAGCCGGTGCCCCCGGCGACGGTGTCCACCACAAGCCCGGTGGCGCGTCGGCCGTTGGACATCGAGCTGGCCAGCCGGCATCCGGAAATACGCACCCAGAAGGGCGAGCTGTGGGCAGCTACCCGTGCGCGGGTTTCCGAACTGGGTGGTTGAGGACTCCGCGATCACCGCGCCATGTTGGTGAACCGCGACAAGTGCAGCTGGTGAGCAACCGTGACCGTCCTGGTGGGGCCGTTGCGGTGCTTGGCCAGGATCAGATCGGCTTCGCCACCGCGCGGGTCATCCCGCTCAAACGCGTCAGGTCGGTGCAGCAAAATAACTAGATCCGAATCTTGTTCCAGTGAGCCGGATTCACGTAGATCAGCTAACATCGGCTTCTTGTCGGTGCGCTGCTCCGGCCCCCGATTGAGCTGGCTGATCGCGACAACCGGAACGTCGAGCTCCTTGGCCAGCAGCTTGAGGCTGCGGGAGAACTCCGACACCTCCACCTGCCGTGACTCGAACTTCTTGCCCGAGGTCATCAGCTGCAGATAGTCGACTACCACCAAACGCAGGTCGGCCTTCTGCCGCAGCCGCCGCGCCTTGGCGCGGATCTCCATCATGGTCAGGTTCGGCGAATCGTCGATATACAGTGGCGCTTCGCTGATCTGGCTCATCCGCCGTGCCAGCCGGGTCCAGTCATCGTCGCTCATCCGCCCCGACCGCATGTCGGCGAGCTTGATCTTCGCCTCGGCGGACAGCAGCCGCATCACGATCTCGGACTTGCTCATTTCCAAAGAAAAGATGACGCTGGCCATCCGGTTCTTGATCGAACACGACCGCATGAAGTCCAGCCCCAGCGTCGAGTTGTGGGTGGGCACCATCCCGCTTCCGGCCAGATACAGGTGCGCGGCGTTGTCCACCTGCACGCAGCGCACCGGGACACTGGGCACCCGTCGCACCGCGTCGATCCGCAGCGCCGAGGAAAGAACGGCGGCAGTGCCTCGGGGCCCTGCGTGCCGGCTCGTCGAGCCGGCAGCAGCAATGCTGTCGAGCCCGCAGCGCAACCCGGCCGTCCTGCGCACACCATTGCCCGTCGGCCACTGATGTGCCGCATCGGCGACAATCACCGTGCCGTCAGAGAATTCGACCTCGTAGCACGGACGGCCGCCCATCACCTCGGTAGCGGCCACCACCCGTGTCGGTTGACCGTCGGCGCCCAGCAGCTCATCGCCGACGGCGACGTCACCCATCGTGGTCCAGCCGGTCGGTGTCGGCAGGGGTGTGTCCAGCGCGAGCGCCTTGCCCACCCCCGGCCGGGCCGCGACGATGATCATCTGACCGGGGTGCAGGCCGTTGGTCACGTCGTCGAGGTCGTGAAAGCCGGTCGGCACGCCGCGGGCCAGGCCGCCGCCCGAGGCGATGGCATCGATCTCGTCCATGGTCGGTTGCAGCAGGTCTTCCAGCGGGACGAAATCCTCGGACAGCCGCCGCTCGGTGACCTCGTAGATCT
>NZ_JBYCLE010000439.1:0-4063 GCF_057473765.1 Mycobacterium sp. TH-M106
CGGAAGCTGTCGTCGGTCTGGGTGATGGTGGCGCCCGCGTCGTGAAGTTTGCGCAGCACCAGCTGCAGATGCGCGGGGTCGACGCCGGTCACCGAGATGTCGCCGCGGGTCATCACCGCCGCGATGGCCCAGGTAGCGGCCACAATGCGATCGCCGATCACCCGATGTTCGGTCGGGTACAGGCGCGGCACGCCGGTGATCGTCATCGTCGGAGAACCTGGGCCGTCGATCTCTGCCCCCATTTGGTTCAGCATGGTGCACAAGTCGACGACATCAGGCTCACGGGCAGCATTGTGAATGGTGGTGACGCCCTCGGCTAGGACGGCGGCCATCAGGATGTTCTCAGTGGCTCCCACCGAAGGGAACTCGAGTTGAATCTCCGTACCGCGCAGGGTATCCGCGTGCGCAACAACACAGCCGTGCTCGATATTGCAGGTGGCTCCCAGCTGCCGCAGGCCCGCCTGATGCATATCGAGCGGACGTGACCCGATAGCGTCGCCGCCGGGCAGCGCGACTCTGGCCTGCTTGCACCGGCCCATCAGCGGACCCAGCACGCACACCGAGGCCCGGAACTGGCGGACTGCTCCGAAGTCGGCGTCGTATTTGAGTTCGTCGGGGGAGGTTATCTTCACGGTGTCGGTGTCGAGTTCGACTGTGGCGCCCAATCCGCGCAGAACTTCGGCCATCAACGGCACGTCGAGAATGTCCGGGCAATTGGTGATCGTGCTGGTGCCCTCGGCCAGCAGGGCGGCGGCCATCAACTTGAGCACACTGTTTTTGGCACCGCCGACGGCGACTTCGCCGGACAACCGGTTGCCGCCGGTGACCACGAAACGCTCGCTCACTCGGCTCAGTGTAGTGAGCGATATCGCCAATATGACAAATCCTCGCCACGCGCCGGCCCGATTCCCCGGTACGGTTTGCACCATGGCAGTGCACATCACGCGTGTCTATACGCGGACCGGTGACGACGGAACCACCGGACTGAGCGACTTTTCCCGCGTCCCGAAGACCGACGCCCGGCTGGTGGCCTACGCCGATTGCGAGGAAGCCAATGCCGCGATCGGCGCAGCGATCGCCCTGGGCAAGCCGGACCCGTCGCTGGCGGCACTGCTGCGGCAGATCCAAAATGACCTGTTCGATACCGGCGCCGATCTTGCCACCCCGGTTGTCGAAAACCCGAAACACCCGCCGCTGCGCATCACCCAGAGCTACATCGACCGACTCGAGAAGTGGTGCGATCAACACAACGCGGCCTTGCCCAAGTTGAATTCATTTATTCTGCCTGGTGGTTCGCCGCTGGCGTCGCTGCTTCACGTCGCCCGCACCGCGGTACGGCGGGCCGAACGATCGGCATGGGCGGCCGTCGGCGTCCATTCGACCGGCGTGAGCAAGCTCCCGGCCAAGTACCTCAACCGGCTCTCGGACCTGATGTTCATCTTGTCCCGGCTGGCCAACCCCGGGGGCGACGTGCTATGGCGACCCGGTGGGGATCGAGCCGACCAGCCCGAGTGAACGGCCCGCTCACATCGAGCGACGACGTGCTCGGGGGGACGGACGTGATTCCAGCCAGGACAGGAACGTGGTCTGTGCGCCACGATCCAGCGCGATCTCGAAACCCCGCCGAAGCTCCCCTATGGTGTCGCGCAGTTCCAGCACCACGATCTCATCGGTCATGATATCGAACTCGTCGCCGCGCGGCGGACGTCTCGACACGATTTCCACACCGCGGCGACTGATTCGGCGGTCCGGCCACAGCCGTACACTCGACAGTCGATAGAATGCAGCTTCGCCACCGCGGCAGCGGATTACACCATGGCGCCAGCCATGGCCGCCCACCGCGGGGATATCCCGCATAATCGCCGCCGTTCCACCCTGCCGCAGCTTCCACAACCGATAGCCCATCGCGACAACGGCTCCCAGGGCACACAGCAATACGACGACAAGCGCGACTATGGCTGCCATGGGCGCGCTCACCGATCCACACCCGTTAGTCGATCACGCCCAGCGCACGCAACCTGGCCCGACCCTGGGCGGCCAGCTTGGGATCACCGGACTGAGAGTCATGACGGGCGGTCGCCTCGTCGATCTCCGCGGCGAAGTCGACGGACTCGGCGAGAATGCTGACCCCTTCCTCGGTCACCGAAAGGAACCCGCCGTGCACGGCCAGGCGCAGGTCATCGTCGTCGACGCGGACCACCCGCACCATTGCGTCTTCGACCAGTTCAGCCACCAACGGTATGTGCCGCGGCAGGATTCCGATCTCGCCGACGGTAGTCCGGGTGAAGATAAAGGTGGCCTTGCCCGACCAGACCTTCCGGTCCACGGCGACGATGTCGACGTCAAGTTCGGCCATCTCCCACCACCCTTCCTCGCTGTCGCCGTTGAACCCCTATCACAGCTTGGCGCCTAGGCTCTCGGCCTTCTTGGCCAGGTCGTCGAGGCCACCGATCAGGAAGAACGCCTGCTCGGGCAGGTGGTCGAAGTCGCCCTTGGCCAGCTTGTCGAACGCCTCGATGGTCTCCTTGAGCGGTACCGTCGAACCCGGCTGCCCGGTGAACTGCTCTGCGGCCATCATGTTCTGGCTCAGAAACCGCTCGATGCGCCGTGCCCGGCCCACCAGCTGCTTGTCCTCCTCGGACAGCTCGTCAATGCCGAGGATCGCGATGATGTCCTGAAGATCCTTGTAACGCTGCAGAATCCGGATGACCTCCTGGGCTACGCGATAATGCTCATCGCCGACCACGCCGGGGTCGAGGATGGTCGAGCTGGATGCCAGCGGGTCCACCGCCGGGAAGATGCCCTTGGAGAACACCGCCCGGGACAGCTCGGTGGTGGCGTCCAGGTGCGCGAATGTCGTCGCCGGCGCGGGGTCGGTGTAGTCGTCGGCCGGCACGTACACCGCCTGCATCGAGGTGATGGACCGGCCACGAGTCGAGGTGATGCGCTCCTGCAGCTCACCCATCTCGTCGGCCAGGGTGGGCTGGTAGCCCACCGCCGACGGCATCCGGCCCAGCAAAGTGGAGACCTCGGACCCGGCCTGGGTGAACCGGAAGATGTTGTCGATGAACAGCAGCACGTCCTGGCCCTGCTCGTCGCGGAAGAACTCGGCCATCGTCAGCGCTGACAGCGCCACCCGCATGCGGGTGCCCGGCGGCTCGTCCATCTGTCCGAATACCAGCGCGGTGTCCTTGAGTACGTTGGCTTCACCAAGCTCGACCCACAGATCATTGCCCTCGCGGGTGCGCTCGCCCACCCCGGCGAATACCGACGTGCCGCCGAAGTTGCGGGCGATGCGGTTGATCATCTCCTGGATCAGCACCGTCTTGCCCACCCCCGCACCGCCGAACAGCGCGACCTTGCCGCCGCGCACGTACGGGGTGAGCAGGTCGACGACCTTCAGGCCGGTCTCCAGCATCTCGGTCCGGGGTTCCAATTCGTCGAACGCAGGCGGCTTGCGGTGGATACCCCAGTGCTCGAAGTCTTTTCCGTAGCCGGGCTCGTCGAGGCAGTTGCCCAGCGCGTCGAAGACGTGGCCCTTCACCCCGTCACCGACCGGCACCGAGATTGAGGCGCCGGTGTCGATCACCTCAACTCCGCGTACCAGCCCGTCGGTGGGTTGCAACGAGATACACCGCACCAGGCTGTCACCGAGGTGATGTGCCACCTCCAGCGTCAGTGTCTTCGCGAGCGCCTCGAACGTGACATCGACATGCAGAGCGTTGAACAGATCCGGCACAGTCCCCCGCGGGAACTCGACGTCGACCACCGGGCCGGTAACCCGCACCACCCGTCCGTTGGTGTCGGCGCCGCCCTTGGCAGTGGTCTTTTCGGCAATAACAGTCATGATCTTCTCCGCTTCCTTACGGGGCTTACCTGGCGGCGTCGGCCAGCGCGTTTGCACCGCCAACGATTTCGCTGATCTCCTGGGTGATCTGGGCCTGCCGCTCACGGTTCGCCTCCAGAGTGAGCGCCTTGATCAGATCGTCGGCGTTGTCGGTGGCCGACTTCATTGCCCGTTGGCGCGACGCCAGCTCCGAGGCGGCAGCGTCCAGCAACGCGG
>NZ_JBYCLE010000440.1:0-24355 GCF_057473765.1 Mycobacterium sp. TH-M106
CCTTCCTCGACGTCACCGCGTCGTCGTCGGGGCGGGCCACCATGCTGGAGGTGGTGCACCGCACCGCGGAGCAGGTGTTCATCCCGCTGACGGTGGGCGGCGGGGTGCGCACCGTCGACGACGTCGACGTGCTGCTGCGCGCCGGTGCCGACAAGGTGTCGGTGAACACCGCGGCCGTCGCGCGTCCCGATCTGTTGGCGGAGTTGTCGCGCCGGTTCGGCTCGCAGTGCATCGTGTTGTCCGTCGACGCCCGCACCGTAGGCCCCGAATCGGCGCCCACCCCGTCGGGCTGGGAGGTCACCACCCACGGCGGTCGCCGCGGCACCGGCATCGACGCGGTCGGCTGGGCGGCCCGCGGCGCTGAACTCGGCGTGGGGGAGATCCTGCTGAACTCGATGGACGCCGACGGCACCAAGGCCGGTTTCGACCTGCCGATGCTGCGTGCGGTCCGCGCAGCGGTGACGGTGCCGGTGATCGCCAGCGGCGGTGCCGGGGCGGTGGACCATTTCGCCCCTGCGGTGGCCGCCGGCGCCGACGCGGTGCTGGCAGCCAGCGTGTTCCACTACGGTGAGCTCACCATCGGCCAGGTCAAGGCCGCCATGGCGGCTGAAGGGATTGTGGTGCGATGAGACTCGATCCGGCGATCGCCGCGCGGCTCAAGCGCAACGCCGACGGCCTGTTCGCCGCGGTCGTGCAGGAACACGGCAGCGGCGATGTGCTGATGGTTGCCTGGATGGACGACGATGCGCTGGCGCGGACCCTGGAAACCCGTGAGGCGACGTTCTTTTCGCGGTCGCGCGGCCAGCAGTGGGTCAAGGGCGCGACCTCTGGGCACACCCAGTACGTCCAGTCGGTGCGGCTGGACTGCGACGGCGACACGGTGCTGGTCGAGGTCGACCAGGTCGGCGGGGCGTGTCACACCGGCGACCACAGCTGTTTCGACGCCGACATGCTCCTGGGGCCGCCGGCCCCACAACAACGGCCGCCCAGATCCGGCGCATAAGGGGGCCCAGGCGGTGGTAGGCGGTGGAGCCGGCCGAATCCCACCCGGGATCGGCCGGTGCGGTGGTAAGAACAGGGAGATGAAACGATCGGTCGCCGCGACCGCGGCAACGGCAGCATTGACGGCTATGCTCGCCGCGGCACCCGCGCTCGCGAAGCCCCCGCCCGACCCGCACATGCCGAACGTCCAGACCGGCTACTGCGCCGGGGGCCGCGGTTTGAAGGGCCTTCAGGTCTCGGCCATCTACTGCGACGGCGTGCCCTATGCCGACGGTTCGCACTGGCGTTACGTCTTTTTTTCGACAATCACGGATATGGCGGGGATGAACCCCGAGCTGCGATCCTGGTATGGGTTGCACTGCGTCATCGGCGACGAGTTGGTGCCGTCGTCGCTGGCGCCGCCGGGCAGCTGCGGCGGAGCGGTCTGAACGCGCAGATCGTGGGGCTACAAGGGTTCGACAAGGGTTCGACAAGGGCTAGGCATACTCGGGAAGGCTGTCGCGCGTGGCCGCCTTGTCTTCGTAGTATCTCGCCCGCTCATCGATGGCGCCGAGGAACTGTGCCGCCTCGTCGCGGGCGCGTTCTCCTTCCGGGCCGAAGTCATTCCGATCGAAGACACGCCAGAACCGCAGTATCGGCTCCAGCACGTCGTCGTGGTGGATACGTAGGTCGTAGATCCCGGCTTTGGCGATGAGAATTGCGTTCTGGCGAAAATCGGGCATGCCCAACCCGGGCATCGCGAAGCCGAGCACCTCGTCGCGGATGGCGGCCATGGCCGCGTCGGGAGTGATGTCGAGGGCAGCTGCCATCACATCGCGATAGAACACCATGTGCAGATTCTCGTCGACCGAGATCCGTGCCAGCAGTTGGTCGGCCACCGGGCAGCCGCAAGTCCGGCCGGTATTGCGGTGCGACACCCGCGTCGCGAGCTCTTGGAACGAGACGTAGGCCAGTGCGGCCAGCGGTGTCTTGTCGCCGGAGTCATAACCCGCGATCATGTGCTGCATCCGCAGCTGCTCGAGCTTGGTGGGGTCCACGCCCCGGGTGACGACGAGGTAGTCGCGCAGGGCGATGCTGTGCCGGGCTTCCTCGGCCGTCCATTGCCCAACCCAGCGTCCCCAGGCGCCGTCGCGGCCGAATCTGGTGGCGATCTCGCGGTGATAGGACGGCAAGTTGTCCTCGGTGAGGAGGTTGACAACCAGCGCCGCCTTCGCCACCGGGTCTAACGGTGAGTCCTCGGGAGCCCAGTCTTCGCCGCCGAGGAAGGCGAAATCGCGGCCCCTACTCCACGGCACGTAGTCGTGGGGCAACCATGGCCGAGTCGCCTCGAGATGGCGGTTCAGGTTTTTCTCGACAACCGGCTCCAGATCGTTCAGAAGCCCTGCGTGTGGTTGCGTCACAGTTCACCCCTTCCAGTCGGTCGACAGACTAACCTACGATACCGTAGGTTACGTTACCGTAGGTAGGGAGGGGCGGGAGCTACGACGACCGTGCCCGCAACAGGTCCAGCGCCCTGTCGGCGTGGGCGTTGACAGCGAATTCACCCGAGATCACCCCGAGCACGGTGCGGTCGGTGTCGATGACGAATGTCGTCCGCTTGACCGGCGCCAATCTGCCCAGGAGGCCGCGCTTCACGCCGAACTGGGCCGCCACCGCACCGTCGGTGTCGGACAGCAGCGGGTAGTCGAAGCTCTGCCGTTCGGCGAACTGAGCCTGCTTCGTCACCGGGTCGACGCTGATCCCGACCCGTTGCGCGCCGACGGTGGCGAACTCGTCGGCGAGATCACGGAAGTGGCAGGCCTCGCGGGTGCAGCCGGGAGTCATCGCGGCCGGGTAGAAGAACAGCACCACCGGCCCGTCGGCGAGCAGGGCACTCAGCTTGCGCGGTGCTCCGGTCTGGTCGGAAAGTTCGAAGTCAGCAACGGTGTCACCGGTTTTCATGCCCGCCACGCTACGCCGGAGGCCGCCGGACCATCTGGGAGGATGGACGCGTGCACGCCGACCCCACTACCTCGCGGGCGGACTTTCGGGCGCTGGCCGCCGAGCATCGCGTGGTTCCGGTGACCCGTAAGGTGCTGGCCGATGCCGAGACACCGCTGTCGGCCTACCGCAAACTTGGCGCCGGGCGGCCCGGCACCTTTCTGCTCGAGTCGGCCGAGAACGGTCGGTCGTGGTCGCGCTGGTCGTTCATCGGCGCCGGGGCACCGTCCGCGCTGACGGTGCGCGACGGCGAAGCGGTGTGGCTGGGCAGCACCCCGAGCGACGCTCCGTCCGGTGGCGACCCGCTGACCGCGCTGCGGGCCACGCTGGCGCTGCTGGCGACCGGTACCCCGCACGGGTTGCCGCCGCTGTCCAGCGGCCTGGTGGGTTTTTTCGCCTACGACCTAGTGCGCCGGTTGGAGCGGCTGCCCGAGCTGGCCGTCGACGACCTGGGCCTGCCGGAGATGCTGCTGCTGCTGGCCACCGACGTGGCAGCGGTCGACCACCACGAGGGCACGATCACGCTGATCGCCAACGCGGTCAACTGGAACGGCACCGACAAGCGGGTAGACCGGGCCTACGACGACGCGGTCGCGCGGCTGGACGTGATGACCGCGGCGCTGGACCAGCCGTTGCCGTCCAGCGTGGCGACATTCAGCAGACCCGAGCCGCGGCACCGCGCGCAGCGCAGCATGGCGGAGTACGGCGCGATCGTCGAACGGCTGGTCGGCGAGATCGAGGCCGGCGAGGCCTTCCAGGTGGTGCCGTCGCAGCGCTTCGAGATGGACACCCGCGTCGACCCGATCGATGTGTACCGGATGCTGCGAGTGTCCAACCCAAGTCCCTACATGTACCTGCTGCAGGTGCCCGACCACGACGGGCGGTTGGCGTTCTCGATCGTCGGATCCAGCCCGGAGGCGTTGGTGACGGTCAAGGACGGCTGGGCGACCACTCACCCGATCGCCGGCACCCGGTGGCGCGGTCAGACCGAGGAGGAAGACCAGCTGCTGGAGAAGGAGTTGCTCTGCGACGCCAAGGAGTGCGCCGAGCACCTGATGCTGGTCGACCTGGGCCGCAACGACCTGGGCCGGGTGTGTGTGCCGGGAACTGTGCGCGTCGAGGACTACAGCCACATCGAGCGGTACAGCCATGTCATGCACCTGGTGTCCACGGTGACCGGGATGCTCACCGAGGGTCGCACCGCACTGGACGCGATGACCGCGTGTTTCCCGGCCGGCACGTTGTCCGGGGCGCCCAAGGTGCGAGCGATGGAGTTGATCGAGGAGGTGGAGAAGACGCGGCGCGGACTCTACGGCGGAGTGGTCGGCTACCTCGATTTCGCCGGCAACGCTGATTTCGCGATCGCCATCCGCACCGCCCTGATGCGCGACGGCACCGCCTACGTGCAGGCCGGTGGCGGGGTGGTCGCCGATTCCAACGGTGCCTACGAGTACACCGAGGCGATGAACAAGGCCCGGGCGGTGTTGGCCGCGATCGCCGCGGCGGAGACGCTGAGCCGTCCCGGATCGAGCCGCGATGGCTGATTCGGGCGACCCGAGCGGCCCGGGTGGTACAGGTGGTACAGGTGGTCGGGATGGTCCGGGTGACCCGGGTGGCCCGGGTGGCCCGGGTGGTCCAGGTGGTTCAAGTGGCCGGATGGCGCTCCGGTCGGCCCAGCTGCTGCTGGTGGCTGCCGCGGTCGCCCTCTGGGCCGCATCACGGCTGCCGTGGGTGGTCATCCGGTCCTTCGACGGGCTGGGACAGCCCAGGCAGGTCACCGTCGCCGGTGCGTCCTGGTCCACAGCGCTGCTGCCGTTGGCGGGGTTGTCGCTGGCCGCGGCGATCGCCGCGGTCGCGGTGCGCGGCTGGGCGCTGCGTGTGGTGGCGGTGTTGATGGCGGTGGCCAGTTTGGCCGCCGGATATCTCGCGATCAGCATGTGGGTGGTCGTCGACGTGGCAGTACGGGCAGCGGCCATCGCAGACGTTCCGGTGGTCTCGCTGCTGGCCGGCGAACGCCGTTACGGCGGCGCGGTGGCCACCCTGGCGGCAGCATTGGGCATCCTGGCCGGCGCTGTGTTGCTGATGCGGTCCGCGGCCGGTGCTGTGCACGATGTCAGCACCACCAAATACGCCGCGCCTTCGCTACGCCGATCGGCGGTGCGGCGCGACACCATCCAGGAGGCACATGACATCTCGGAGCAGATGATCTGGGATGCCCTTGACGAGGGTTGCGACCCGACCGCTGACGCCCCGGGATCAGACGCCGAGGGTCGGTGACATCGGGTGTGCTGGCGGTCGTTACCCTTCGATGGACGTTTCCGGGGAAGCGTCGTGATCTGTTCGCAACCGTGGCGACCCTGGCAACTGTCACAACAGTGGGAAAGGACAGCAGCAGGCATGAACTCGGCGACCGTGCTTGACTCCATTATCGAAGGAGTCTGCGCGGACGTCGCCGCCCGCGAGGCCGCCATCAGCCTGTCCGAAGTCAAAGCCGCCGCGGCCGCGATGCCGCCGCCGCTGGATGTGCTGACCGCTTTGCGCGAACCCGGTATCGCTGTCATCGCCGAGGTCAAACGCGCCAGCCCGTCGGCCGGCCAGCTGGCCGCCATCACCGACCCGGCCCGGCTTGCCTGTGCCTACCAGGACGGCGGGGCACGGATCGTCAGCGTGCTGACCGAGGAGCGGCGGTTCAAGGGCACGCTGGACGATTTGGATGCGGTCAAGGCTGCCGTGTCAGTCCCGGTGCTGCGCAAAGACTTCGTGGTATCGCCGTACCAAATCCATGAAGCGCGTGCGCACGGGGCGGACATGTTGCTGTTGATCGTCGCGGCGCTGGAGCAGCCGGCGCTGGTGTCGATGCTGGACCGCACCGAATCGCTGGGGATGACCGCCCTGGTGGAGGTGCACACCGAGGACGAGGCCGACCGGGCGCTCGCCGCGGGAGCGAAGGTGATCGGGGTCAATGCCCGCGATCTCACCACGCTGACGATGGACCGGGACTGCTTCGGGCGAATCGCGCCGGGGCTGCCCACCGACGTGGTCAAGATCGCCGAATCCGGGGTGCGGGGCACCGCCGATCTGCTGGCGTATGCCGGCGCCGGCGCGGATGCGGTTCTGGTCGGTGAGGGTCTGGTCACCAGCGGTGACCCACGCGCGGCGGTCGCCGACCTCGTCAGCGCGGGCAGGCACCCGTCGTGTCCCAAGCCTGCTCGCTAGCTGTCGATGACCCCCGTGAGCACTGCGCCGATGGCAGATTCGCCCAACCCCCGCCTTCTCAGCCTTCCAGGCCTTCCCCGCGCCAGTGCGGGCGTCGCCGAACCGAGCAGCCACGACCCGGATGCGGGAGGCCACTTCGGTGTGTACGGCGGCCGGTTCGTCGCAGAAGCACTGATGTCGGTGATCGAAGAGGTGACGTCGGCCTACGACAAGGCTCGCAACGATCGAGAGTTCCTCGACACGCTCGACAGGTTGCAGGCCGACTACAACGGTCGCCCGTCGCCGCTCTACGAAGCCGCCCGACTGTCCGAGCATGCCGGCGCCCGGATCTTCCTCAAGCGAGAAGACCTGAATCACACCGGATCCCACAAAATCAACAATGCGCTCGGGCAGGCGCTGCTGGCCCGGCACATGGGCAAGACTCGGGTGATCGCCGAAACCGGGGCGGGACAGCACGGAGTTGCCACCGCGACCGCCTGTGCGCTGCTCGGCCTGCAGTGCGTCGTCTACATGGGCGCCGTGGACACCCGGCGACAGGCGCTGAACGTGGCCCGCATGCGCCTGCTGGGGGCCGAGGTGGTGTCCGTCGAGGCCGGGTCGAAGACCTTGAAGGACGCCATCAACGAGGCGTTTCGCGACTGGGTCACCAACGCCGAGGACACCTACTACTGTTTCGGCACGGCAGCCGGCCCACACCCGTTTCCGACCATGGTGCGGGACTTCCAGCGGGTCATCGGATTGGAGACCCGTGCGCAGATCCGGCACGTGACGGGCCGGCTGCCCGACGCGGTGGTGGCCTGTGTCGGCGGCGGATCCAACGCCATCGGGATCTTCCACGCTTTCCTCGACGATCCCGGGGTCCGCCTGATCGGCTTCGAGGCGGCCGGTGACGGCGTCGAAACCGGCCGGCACGCTGCGGCATTCGCTGGAGGATCGCCCGGCACATTCCACGGGTCGCTGTCGTACCTGTTGCAGGACGACGACGGCCAAACCATTGAGTCCCATTCGATCTCGGCCGGACTGGACTACCCCGGGGTAGGTCCCGAGCACGCTTGGCTGCGGGAGACCGGGCGAGCCGAGTACCGCCCCGTCACCGACGCAGCGGCCATGGAGGCGTTCGCCCTGCTGAGCCGGACCGAGGGGATCATCCCGGCCATCGAATCCGCACACGCAA
Source organism: Mycobacterium sp. TH-M106 (assembly GCF_057473765.1). Taxonomy (NCBI): domain Bacteria; kingdom Bacillati; phylum Actinomycetota; class Actinomycetes; order Mycobacteriales; family Mycobacteriaceae; genus Mycobacterium; species Mycobacterium sp. TH-M106. The sequence goes on from NZ_JBYCLE010000440.1 coordinate 7,373, forward strand.
TCGCCGGAGCACTCGGGCTGGGTGCGGAACTGGGACTCGGCGCGATCATCGTGGTCAATTTGTCCGGGCGCGGTGACAAAGACGTCGAGGCCGCTGCCAAGTGGTTCGGCCTGCTCAAGTGATGGCTTCCTCGCAGGACCGGACCGGCAGGCTGGCACCGCTGTTCGACGCTTGCCGGCGAGACAATCGGGCGGCGCTGATCGGGTATCTGCCCACCGGGTATCCGGACGTCGAAAGCTCGATCGCCGCGATGGCCGCACTGGTGCAAGCCGGGTGCGACCTGATCGAAGTCGGCATTCCCTATTCCGATCCCGGGATGGACGGACCGACCATCGCCAAGGCCACCGAGGCCGCGCTGCGCGGCGGGGTGCGGGTCCGTGACACCTTGGCCGCGGTTGAGGCGATTAGCCGCGCCGGTGGGCGGGCGGTAGTGATGACCTACTGGAACCCGGTGCTGCACTACGGCGTTGACGCGTTCGCCCGTGATCTGACAGCGGCCGGCGGCAGCGGCATCATCACCCCCGACCTGATCGTCGACGAGGCTCAAGAGTGGTTCGGCGCTTCCGATCAGCACGATCTGGATCGGATTTTCCTGGTGGCGCCGTCGTCGACGCCCGAGCGACTCGCGACCACCGTCGAGGCCTCGCGGGGGTTTGTCTATGCCGCGTCGACGATGGGGGTCACCGGCGCGCGCGATGCGGTGTCGCAGGCGGCACCCGAACTGGTGCGCAGGGTGAGGGCGGTCTCCGGCATCCCCGTCGGAGTGGGGCTGGGCGTGCGATCTCGCGGCCAGGCTGCTGAGATCGCTGGCTACGCCGACGGTGTCATCGTCGGCTCAGCGCTTGTTACCGCCCTCGCCGACGGCCTTCCCGCGCTGCGTGCGCTAACCGAGCAGCTTTCCGACGGTGTACGACAAAGGAACTCGCAGGTATGCCCATGAGCTTTCTGACGAATCTGCTGCAGCATTACAGGTATTTTCCCAGCCCGTCCCGCGGCGTGTGGTACCTCGGCCCGGTGCCGATCCGTGCCTACGCCCTGTGCATCATCGTCGGTATCGTGGTGGCGCTGCTGATCGGTGACCGGCGCTGGCACGCTCGTGGTGGCGAGCGAGGCGTGATCTACGACATCGCGCTGTGGGCTGTGCCTTTCGGGCTGGTCGGCGGTCGGCTCTATCACCTGATGACTGATTGGCGGACCTACTTCGGCAACGGCGGTATCGGTCTGCAGGCGACGCTGCGGATCTGGGATGGCGGTTTGGGGATCTGGGGCGCGGTCGCGCTTGGCAGTGTGGGTGCCTGGATCGGTTGCCGGCGGCACCGTATTCCGCTGCCGGCCTTTGGGGATGCGGTCGCTCCCGGGATCGTGTTGGCGCAGGCCATCGGTCGGATCGGCAATTACTTCAATCAGGAGCTCTACGGGCGTGAGACCACATTGCCCTGGGGATTGGAAATCTTCTGGCGACAGGACGCCGCGGGCGTGCGGGATCCGCATCTGCTCGACGGCGTGTCGACGGGTGAGCTGTACAAGGTCGTCCAACCGACGTTCGCCTACGAATTACTCTGGAACCTTTTGGTGTTCGTGGTGGTGATCTGGGCAGACCGCCGGTTCAGAATGGGCCACGGCCGGCTGTTCGCGCTCTATGTGGCCAGTTACTGCGTCGGTCGTTTCTACATCGAGCTGTTGCGTGACGACACCGCCACGCACATCGCCGGGATTCGGATCAACTCGTTCACGTCGACGTTTGTCTTCATCGGTGCGGTGGTGTACCTCATCCTGGCGCCGAGGGGACGCGAAGATCCGGCGACGCTGGCCCGAACCTGGCAACAAGCCGAGCCGACGGCGCCCCCGCCGGAGGAGGAGGCCGTCGGCGCGGCATCCGGTGCCGAGGCGGCGCTGGCCGCGTCCGACGATGACGTGGGCGAGACGCTGGTCGAGACGCAGGACGAGACTGAGGCCCCGGCTGAGCCGGTGGACGAGGCTGAAGCCGTGCCTGAACCGGCAGTGCCCGAGGAGACAGTGCCCGAAGAGACAGTGCCTGAACCGGCAGTGCCTGAACCGGCAGTGCCCGAGGAGACAGTGCCCGAGGCCGAAGTGTGCGACGAAGTCCAGCTGGAACCGCCGACGCAGACCACCGCGGGGGCCGATGCGGCGGATGTCGAAGGCGCGGAATCGGACGAAACCAAAGAATCTGAGGCCGAGGAGCAGGTAGCTGCCGACGCGGAAACGCCCTAAGCGGAGTAAAACCGAGGGTGCCCACCGAGGGAGAGTTTGATTCCTCGTGCTGTGCGGTCGTCGGCGATCGCGTGTGGACCATCCTCATGAGACGGGTCGAAACGCAGATGCCGCATCGCGCCAGGCTGCTGGTGTACCTCATGCTGGTTCTCGGGCTGGGGCACTCCGGGAATCATAGCGGCCACGACATGACAGCGAGTTCAGCGCGCGCCTGGCCGTCGGCAACGCTCTCGTTTTCCCAGTGGGCTGGCGGCTGTTCGAGCATTTGTTGCGTTCCGGGGTAGGCATCGAGGAGATGACCGACGCGGACTTACGCCGGGCAGTAGGTGCCGAGCTGGCGCGGATCGTCGGGCCGCACTGACGGGCCGCGCCGGATCGGCGCCCAGTACGCGGCCAGCGGGACGGTGGAGAGCACGCCGAGTGCGAGCACGCCGGCGGTGTGCTGGCGCTCGTCGGGCATGGTCACCGCCATGAACAGCATGACGGTGATGTGGGCGGCGTTCGCGGTGAGGTTGAAATCGAGGAACATTCGGTTTGCGCTTGGCACCCGCGCGGAGCGGAACAGAAAGAGCGCTCAGACTATGTAGACGGTGGAGAACATGACGGCGACCGCCGGTCGGGATCGGGAACCGGGACGGCGGCGCCGGAGACGCTGACCCGTTCGTGCGCTGCGCTGACGCTTCCAGCCAAGCCTTGGCGGGCAGTCGGCTGCGCTATGCCCGGGCGATGCGTGAGCACCTACCGAAGGTGGGCGAGGTCTTTGCGGCCGGCGAGATCGACTATCGGGCGTTTCACACGATGGTGTATCGCAGCGAGTGATCACCGCGCGACGTGTTGGCCGCCGTCGACGGGCAACTGGCCGTCAAAGCGCCGCGCTGGCCGTCGATGACCCAGGGTCGGCTCGCCGGCCACATCGACAAGATCTTGGCCAAGGCCGAAGCCGTTGCGCTGCGCTGGCGGGCCGACCCACGCGACTAAACTTACATTTTGTTAAACTACCCCCATGATGAAGACGAAAACCCCTGTCAAGCGGGCGGTGCAATCCGCGGCGATCTACGCCCGAATCTCGGCGGATGTGGAGGGCGAATCCCTTGGGGTGCAACGGCAGTTGGAGGATTGCCGCAAGCTGGCCGCCGATCGGGGCTGGCCGGTCGGGGCCGAATACGTCGATAACGACGTGTCAGCGTTCTCGGGTAAGCCTCGCCGACAGTACGCCCGGATGCTGGCCGACCTGGGCTCGGGCGCGCGGGATGCGGTGATCGTCTACAACCTGGATCGGCTGCATCGCCGACCGGCCGAGTTGGAGGAGTTCGTCGCCCTGTGCGAAGGCGCGGGAGTCTCACAGGTGGCCACGGTGACCGCCGACATCGACTTGGGCAACGACGACGGGTTGTTTATGGCGCGCATTTTCGCCGCGTTCGCGGCCAAAGAGTCGGGCCGCAAGTCGGCCCGGATTCGGCGGAAGATGTTGCAAAACGCCGAGCAGGGGTTGCCGCATGGGTCGGTGCGCCCGTTCGGGTATGAGGCCGACAAGATCACTCTTCGGGAGTCGGAGGCGGCGGTGGTACGCGAGATGGTGGACCGGTATTTGGCCGGGCAGTCGTTGTTGTCGTTGACGGTGTGGCTCAATGAGTGCGGTATTTCCCCGGCGGTGGCCAAGTCGTGGCAGACCTCGGCGGTGCGTCAAATCCTGTGCTCGGGTCGGATCGCGGGGTTGCGCGAGCATCGCGGGGAGGTGATCGGCCCGGCGAAGTGGCCGGCGATCATCACACCGGCTGAGCGGGATCGGGTTTTGGCGCGCGTCGCGGCCCGTTCGGTGACCAATACGCGGGCAGCCCGGACCTATTTGCTCTCCGGCATGCTGCGCTGTGGGCGCTGCGGCAACCGGCTGTTCTCCCAAGCCCGCCATGCCAATCCGGATCATCGGGTGCGCCGCTATGTATGCCTGAAAGGCCCGGATCATGGCGGGTGCGGCCGGTTGACGGTGGTGGCCGAGCCGGTCGAGGCGTTGTTGACCGATGCGGTGTTGACCCGATTGGATTCGCGCCATCTGGCCAAGGCATTGTCCGGCAAGTCCAACCCCAATAACGATGTGGCCGCCCTGGCTGCCGCGGTGGAGGCCGATCAGGTGCGTCTGGATGAGCTGGCCGGTTTGTATGCGGCCGGCGCGGTCAGCGCGCGGGAGTGGATCGCGGCCCGTGACCCGATCACCGCCCGCATCACCGGGGCGCGGCGTCACATCGCCGAGGCCACTGACACCAGTGAGGTCTATGAGTTGGTCGGCACCGGCGGGGCATTGCGCCAAGGGTGGCCCGACCTCGGCTTGGGCCGTCAGCGGGCCATCATCAAATCAGTCTTGGATCACGCCGTGATCGCGCCCGGCACCCCTGGTGCCCGCAGCCTGGACATCAGCCGGGTCCAACCCTGTTGGCGCATCTAGGGTTTCGGCGGTGCCGATGTTTCCTGGCGACCGTCAAGTGTGTGTCGGTGCTGGGGAGCTGTCAAGGCCAAGCCGCATGCGGTCGAACACGTTCGACCCTTGACAGCTCGCCAGCACCGGCACCAGAAGCGCTGTTGTCGCCAGCGGAAAGGATGTCTTACAAACTCTTTGGCGCTCCTTGGCGCAGCAGCGTGGCGACGGCGGCCAGGGTGGTGGGGTCGGTGACGGTGACGGGTAAGGCTTGGCGTGAACACGACGCGGTCAGCCAGGCCGTGAACTCGTCGCGAGCCGATGGGCACTCGCCATTGTCGGGTGTGGGCGTTAGGTCCTGTGCGTCAACGTTTGTCGTGACGACTGGCCGCTTTGATGCGGTGGCGGTCATGGGCTGGCCCCGGCGGGTGTTTCCAGGCGGGCCAGGTAGCGATGCTGTCGGGCTTGGTGGGCGGCGGTGTGCACGAGCAGCCGTTCGCCGTCGTTGGCGTGCCCAGCGCCCTGGATGCGCCAGTCGCCCAGTCCGCTTGCGGCGCTGGTGTCGTCTTGTTGCTGTTTGCGCGAATCACATTGTGGTCCGGCACCTTCGGGTTGATCGGTGTGGTGGATGCGCCAGTGGTGCCGCGCGGCGCGCAGCGCGGTCATGGTGATCGAGTAGCGCCGCGATTTGGTGGTGATGTGCCCGCGATAGCCCAGGGTGTGCAGCCAGCCGGCCATCGCGGCGTGACCCGGCAGTGCCGCCAGCTTGGCCAGGGTCGACAGGATGCGGCGGGTATGGGCCGCGATGTCCAACTCGGCGATGGCGGCGGTGCTGATGCGCCGCGCGGCGATACCGAACTCGGCCACCGACTTGGTGGTGTATTTCGCCAGATACGCCGCGACCCGCCGCGCCAATCCCGGTTTCCCGGTTTCGTCGGCAGCGGTCAGCGGCTGGGTGTCGATCTGCTCGCCGAACCGCAGAATACGACCCTCGGACTCCGAGGACGGGCCAGCGGGGCCATCCAGAACCACGGGAAGCCGGACCTTGCTGGCGGCCTGGCGCACCAGCGCGGCCAGCTCGATTGTCGACACCCCAAGCTGCGATGGGCCGGTGGCGCTGTCGTCGTCGGTGGGGTCGAGCCGGATCAAGATGTGGTACTGGATGACGGCGCGGCGCTGGTACTCGGCGACTTTGACAAACGACACCCGCAGCGTGCCGGGGTCTGCTCCGATGCGGCGCAGGTGGGCTGTCACGGCGCGGCGCAGTCCGATGGTGAAGCGCCGCCAGAGTTCGGGGGCGTGCCAGTTGAACAACACATGGCCGGTGTAGTCATAACATTCCGGGCAGAGCGGCTGCCCGACCTGCGGGTCATCGCCGCGATGAATAGCGCTGCACCACAGCGGGATTCCGTTCCGGCACTGCGCTTTATGGTTGCCGGGCCGGTGGCACACCGTGCCCGCTTGTCCGGGCCGGCTGCTGCTGGTGTGCACCGCCCCGAAGCTGGGCGCGGTCAGCGTGGCGAACACTTGCGGACGCTCGGCGGTGTCCTCGGGCATGCCATGATGCCCGCCCTGGGCGCCGGCGTGGATCAGCTGCCAGGTGTCGGCGGCGTAGAGGTCTGAGCACGACGGGCAGATCGCCGCGCGGCGGTTGCCGCAGCGGATCAACACCGCCACCCGCCGGTTCTGGTCGGGATCAAACGCGCTGGCCTGGATCGGGTTGGCGCAAAACCCCACCGAGGCGCAGCGCTGCCACCACGACTCATAGCCCGGTGAGGCGGCGCGGCGGATCGCCTGCTCGATGGCCGCCGAGCCCGGCGCGAGCCAGTCGGGCAGCGAGGTCGGGACGGGCGCCAGCATCTTTACCGGCCTTTGTCAGCGCGATGGGCTGTGGGGCGAAATTGGCTGCCGGCCAGGCGATGTCGGTGTCGGTGACATGAAACGCCCGCACCCGCGCTATGGCGGTGTTGCCTTCGCTGAGCACATAACCGACGCCGGGCGTGGTGTCGGGAATGTCTTCGCAGCGCGCGCCTTGTTGATGGGCCGCGGTGGACAGGATCATCGCGGTTTGGGTGGCCTCGGTCATCCGCAGCCCGACGCGCACCGGGAACAGTTGGCGCAGCGCCACCACGTCTTTGGAGGGGTCTTGCACGGCGGCAATGACGCTGACGCCGACCGCGCGGCCTTGGGCCAGCCACAACCCGAGGAGTTGGTCGACTTCGGCGCGTTGTTTGCGCTCGGCGTAGGCGGTCAGGGTGGCCAGCTCGTCGACCAGCAACACGATATGGGGTTCGGCGTGGGTGGGTCGATGGCAGCGCGTGGTGCCGCGCAGTCGTTGGGCGCGCTCCAGCATGGTCGTCGTGGTCTCGCGCAGCACGGCCAGGATGGAGTCGGGATCGTAGGCGAATCGGTCGAACAGTGGTGCGCCGGCAGCGAATTCCATGCCGCCTTTGGGGTCCAGACAGCGCACCGCGATCAGCCCGGCCTTGATGCCCGGCGCCAGTCCGGCCACCAGTGACCACAGCACCGAGCCTTTCCCGGCGCCGGTGGCCCCGCCGATGAGCATGTGGCGCCCGGCCACCGGCAACCACCACGCCTGGCCGTGTTCGGTGACACCGACCGGCACATTGGCCAGGCGCACCACCGGGCTGGCCGGTTCGGGCCGGGCCAGTGGGATCGGGGCGGCCAGAGCGTCGTGGTGACGAACGCGGAGCACGATGTCGCGGCCCCGCCCCGCCTCGATCCGGCCGGGTTCGACGGTCACAGTGTGGGCGCCGAACGCGGCGGCCAGCCCGTCCACCTCGTTTTGCCACGTTTTGGCCGATTGGCCCGCCAGCAGCCGCACCACCAGCGTGTCGTGCGCCGCACCGATGAGCACCGAGACCAGCGGCGCCACCAGCGGATCGGCATCGGGCTTGCCCCGCGGGACGATCGTCAGACCGTGGCGTTCGCAGATGGTGCGCCAGCGGCGCCGATACACCAGATGAGCGCGCCGATAGTTGGCGACTGGGCCTGCGATGAGTTGCTGGTAGGAGTCGGGCCAGCCCAGCCGCCAGGCCCACACCAGCGCCGCGCACACCGCGGTCAGCAACCACGCGGCGCGCAGCCCACCCAAGATGGCGGTGAAGGCAAATACAGCACAAAGCGTGGCGGTGTCGGGCCAACCTAACGCGAAGCGCCACAGCCCCTTGCCGGTCAGCTCCACCACCCCGACCAGCAGGTCACCGAACCAATCGCCGTCGGCGTCGGGTGCTTTCTTGCCGTTGTTGTTCGCAGACATGGTTTTTCGGCTCCTTTCTGGCACCGGGACCGGGCACGTCGGTATCCGGTCCCGGCGCTCGTCGGTGTTAGCTGTTGCTGGCGGGTTTGGTTGCCGCAGAGCCCGTGGACGTGATGGACGCCGCGCGAAATGCCACGCCGCTGCGGTCGCCCTGCTGCCACGGGATCGCGATAAGGTCGGTGACCGCCACGGGTGCACCGACCGTCACCGCCGGCTGACCGGCGACGGTCACCGCGATGACCTCGCCGCCGGTGTCATCGAGTACGAGTAGTTGCACGGAGAACAACGGTTCGCCGGTCTGCCGATCGGTGCGCGGCACTCCGGTGTCGTGGGTAACCCGAGGCTCGGGCGCTTTGGTCACGGTGAACTGCTTGTGGCGGGTGTCGATAAGGAGTCGCATGCCGACTCCCTCCTTTCTTGACAGGTGGCCGCTGATCGGCCACACCGTCAACTCAAGTAGGGTCGGTGCGCACCGGCCATGGCCTCACAGTGCAGCCGCAGTGCACATCGACTGCAGGTCAGCACCGGCATAATCGGACGCGATGGACCATCCAGTCGTCATCGTGAGGTGGACAGGCAGGCACGCCACCGCGCTCAAGCACGCCTTGCGGATGTCAGGTGAGGCGTTTGCCGAGCGGCTGGGGGTCGGCGCGCGGACCGTCGCGCAATGGAGCCGACAACCCGAGATCGTTCCGGAGCCGGAGATGCAATCCGCGCTCGACAGGCTGTTGAGCCGGTCCGACGACGCCGCACAGAACCGTTTCGAACTGATGGTCTACGGCCGCAGTTAAGCATTGGCGCACCACCCGAGACCGTGGCCACGGACATCACCACGGACGGCCTGCTCGACTGGGTTGATCTCCACGCCGGACAGCCGCCCGGGACAGCCCGAGCCCAACTCCTGGATGAGCTAGCACGGATGACCCCGCTCGCGGCCCGGCAGAAAGCGGCCCAGCGCGCACACATCGCGCGCAGCGCCGTGGCAGCGTCGATACACGCGATATACCGGCCATCGAGCGGCCAACACCACCTGTATGTCGGCCGGTTCGGAACAACCATCGCCGCTACAAGCATCCTCACCAAACCGGGATGGACCGAGTTGGCTCTCCCGCTGGGCGCCGGTCACGATTCGCTGACCCCAACATCCGATCCCGCAATGCCGATGCTCGTCCCAGGTGAAACCGCCGCCTCAGCCGCCGTGCGCCGCATCGCCGAGTCGATCAACTTGCAGACCCGGATCTTCGATGCCCCGCTATACAGCCTCACCCGCATCGATATCAGCCATCACAGCATCAGCGGAGGGCTACGGCTAGCCCGCTTCGCCGATTACGCGCTGACATTCGACTTGCTGGAAAACGAGCTAGTCGATGCCATCATCAGCGCACACGGCGACGTGCGGTGGTCGCAATTGCCTCTTCGCAAACATCACCTGCCATCGGTCGAGCAAGCCATCAACCTGCACAACCGGCTGTGCGCTGGCGGGCCGCTGGCCCTGCTTGCCATCGCCCGACCTCCCACCCGCGGCCACGGCCCGGACTACGCGATCATCGTGCAACAGCGCTCGACGCAAGTCCTCAACGCAACCGGCCGACTCGCCGTCATCCCCAAAGCATTTCACCAACCGCTGTCCGACTTCAGCGACGACGCACAGCTCTGCGTGACGCTGGAGCGCGAGCTTGAAGAAGAGCTGCTCGGACGCGACGAACTCCAGCCAGCCCGCGGGCCAGCCCAACGCCTTGCCCCACTGCACCACACCCGACTGTCGCATCCGATGCGCTGGCTTGTGGAGCGAGCCAGTACCGACGCCTGGCGCACCGAGTGCACCGGCTTCGGCCTCAACCTCGTCAGCGGCAACTACGAGTTCGCCTGTCTAATCGCCATCGAAGACGAGCAGTGGTGGACATCATTCGGCGGGCACCTCATCACCAGCTGGGAAGCCGAAGGCATCCGTATCTACACAAGCCTCGACACCGCCGGTATCTCCGCGCTCGTCAACGATGAACGCTGGAGCGATGAGGGTATCTTCGCGTTCCTGCAAGGCATTCGACGACTCGCCCAAACGAGCCGACAACGGGTCAACCTTCCACCGATCGAACCGGGGCACGGCCAATGAACACCACCTGCTACATCGGCAACGCCGACGACGACGCCGACACCAACCGCGGCTGGCTGCTCGGCCACTTCATGGATGACGAAACCCGCAACACCGATGCCGTCGAGGTCAAATGGGGCGTACACCCCGCCGGACAACGCCGCGACGGCTGGACCGAGGGCGAACAACGCACCACACTGCTCCTCTTGGTATCCGGCCGATTCCGGCTTGACTTGCCCCACCGCAGCGTCACCCTGCAACGGCAAGGCGACTATGTCATCTGGGGCAAAGGCACCGATCACTGTTGGCAGGCCGAGGACGACTCCACCGTCATCACCGTTCGGTGGCCGTCACAGCAGCCATCTCCTGGCGATAAACCCCGGTGACCGACGAACACCCACCGCGATCCATCGCCATCGCCACCCGCTTCGCGCCGTCGAACCCCGAACTAGCTCGGATCCTCGATCCCGTACACGAACCGCACACCGCTCAAGCACCGCCCTGGGCGGCTACCTGCGGGCGGGCGCTGCGCTCCCTCTGCTTCCGTGCGCTGGCACTCCCGTCCGCGCCGGTCGCTGCGCCCGCCCTCCGTCCGCCGCCAACAGCGATGACCGCCGACAACAGCCGTGTCCACGATGACGCCGAACAAGACCACTTCACCGACCGCCACAGGATGGGCGCTCCCGACATGACCACCGGCAGTGCGCCGTCAGCCAAGCCAGCCACCGGCCAAAAACCACCCGTGACCTGCGGTGTGAGAACTTTCTTCACTTATATCGAGAAGGATCGCGAGCACCCGCACCGAGTTGCGCTATCTCAAAAGGCTCATCGAAGAGCCCACATGAAGACGAGGGAGACGAGGGCGGTGCGCTGCTCAAACGCAAACGCCCCGAGGCGCACAGGCGCACGCGGAAGCGGACCCGATGGTCTTGCCACTGCCGCCAGCCAAGGAACTCCGAAACGCCAAGCGAGGCGACGTAAGCGAGGAGGCTAGCAGGGGCGGCAAAGCCATTCCAACACCAGGCATTCCGTGGCGGGTTCGCCACCGCAGTCGGCGTTCGAGGCCGTGATCAATCCGGCGATGCGGCTTTCGAGCATCCGTAGTTCCGCGAGCTTCGCCCGCACCGCGGCGAGGTGGAGCTCCGCCAAATCACGCGCCTCGAGGCAGGAACGGTCGGCGTCGTGCGTGAGTGCGACCAGATCGCGAACCTGCTCGACCGAGAAATCGAGGTCGCGGCAGCGCCGAATGAACGTCAGCCGCCGCACATCGTCGTCGTCATAGCGGCGCTGGCCGCCGACCCGCCGCGGGTCGGGCAAAAGGCCGATGTGTTCGTAGTAGCGGATTGTCGGCGCGGTCGTCCCGGTCGCGTCGGCGAGGTGCCCGATTTTGAGAGCCATCCGTTCATCGTCCCACGCGCGGTCTTGACCCTCAACCCACTTGAGGTCTGATCCTATAGGCATGCCGAAAAATCAGGACCCCGCGGCGGTTGCCTGCGCGCTGACCGCCTCCGACCACGCGGCCCGGATCGCGTGGATCGAACAACTCAACGCGACGGCGCTGGACGGCTACCAGCGCGACGGTCGCCGAATCCGGCTGCGCTACCGGCCGGCGGCCGCCGCGCGGGCGCGCGAACTGGTTCGTCGCGAACGGCGGTGCTGCCCGTTTCTCCACTTCGACACCGAAGAAGGCGACGACGCCTTCGTCGTGACAATCGACGCCCCAACCGCTTTGGGCGCCGACGCCGACGCCCTGTTCGCGCCGTATATCCCAGCGGGGGGCCACGGATGATCGAGATCATGCGCGAAAGCGACGGCGACGTGCTGGGGGTGCGCGCGACGAACAAGCTGACCGTGGGCGATTACCGCGACGTGCTTGAACCCGCGGTCCGGGCATTGCTCGACCGCTTCGCCAACGCGAAGGTGCTGTTCCTCATCGACGAGCCCTTCGACGGGTGGACGCTGCGCGCGGCATGGGTCAACACCGTGTTCGACGTCAAGCGCCGCAACGACTTTGCTAAGGTGGCCGTGGTCGGCGCACCACGCTGGGAACAATGGTGCGTCAACGTCGCTGCCGCGTGGCTGATGAGCGGCGAATTGCGCACTTTCGACCGTGAACGGCTAGACACCGCCTGGGAGTGGGTGCGAGCGTAGAGGTCACCATGAGAATAGCGATCAGCGGTGCGGGCGTGGCCGGGGCTGCGCTCGCCCACTGGCTGTATCGCACCGGCCACACGCCGACGTTGATCGAGCAGGCCGCGGGCTTTCGCACCGGTGGCTACATGATCGACTTCTGGGGCGTCGGCTACCAGGTGGCCAAGCGCATGGGCATCGAAGAGCAGGTCCGCGCCGCCGGATACGAGATCCAGCGGCTGCACTCCGTCGGCCCCCGGGGCGAGGTCCTGGCCGACGTCGACGCCAGGATCTTCAGCCGCATGGTGGGCGACGACGTCACCAGCCTGCCCCGCGGCGACCTGGCCGCCGCCATCTACCGCACCATCGAGGACAAGGTCGAGACGATCTTCGGTGACAGCATCGCCGCCCTCGATGAGCACCGCGACGGCGTCCGGCTCGCCTTCGAGAAGGGCGCGCCGCGCGATTTCGATCTGGTGATCGGCGCCGACGGGCTGCACTCCAACGTGCGCCGGCTCGCCTTCGGGCCGGAGCAGGATTACGACCACTACCTCGGTTGCAAGGTCGCGGCCTGCGTGGTGGACGGCTACCGGCCCCGCGACGAGTTGGTCTACGTCATGTACGCCACTCCCGGCCACCAACTGGCACGTTGCGCACTGCGCCACGACCGCACCATGTTTCTGTTCATTTTCCGTGCGCCGCGCGAGGGCACCACCGCAGCACCAAAGGACGAGCTGCGCAACGAGTTCCGTGGCGTCGGCTGGGAAGCCCGGGAAATCCTGGCGACCCTCGACGACGTCGAAGACCTGTACTTCGACGTCGTCAGCCAGATCCGCATGGATGGCTGGTCGCGCGGCCGGACGCTGCTGATCGGCGATGCGGCCGCGTGCATTTCGCTGCTGGGCGGCGAAGGCACCGGTCTGGCGATGACCGAGGCCTACGTGGTGGCCGGAGAATTGGAGCGGGCCGGCGGCGACCACCGTCGCGCCTTCGATGCCTACGAGGCGCGCCTGCGTCCTTTCATCAAGTCCAAGCAATCCGGTGCGGAGAAAAACATTCCGTTCTTTGCGACAAAGACCCGCCTCGGCCTTTGGTTCCGCATCGTGGCGATGCGCACCATGAACTTCGGTCCGATGGCAAGGCTTTTCGCCAGCACCGTAATCGACGACTTCGACCTGCCCGATTACGGCATCTAGCCGGCGGGCCGGGCCGCGGGCCTTCCGCACCGGGGCGAACAGTGCACGGCGCGGGTGGCTTCGGCGACGGTGGCCGAGTTCTCTCATCGCGCGCGGCGAATCGTGACCGAAACCGCCGCGGCTAGGTGGACTGCGAGCTACCGCTGCAGGGCATCGGCCTGCCGGGCGTTCCGCCGGAGCACCACGACAAGTTCTTCGACCGGGCCAACAACATGGCCGGCGGCGGCGAACCGGAATTCGCTGACAACGGCGCGCTTGGCTCTGTGGGCGGTTGACGCGCTAGGCAATGCACTTGGGCGTCCCCCAAGCCGACAACCCCGGGGATGACATCGTCACCGCGCTGATGCGGGCACACGCCGACGGCCAGCACCTGTCGGAGGCGGAGTTCGGCATGTTCGTGGTCACGCTGGCCGTGGCCGGAAACGAGACCAACCGCCCCGCCATCGCGCAGTGAATGATGGCCTTCGTCGACTACCCGGGGCGCATTACCGCATCGGCGCCGAGCTGGCACGCATGACGAATCGACCTGATGTCCAACGCGCTCGCCGATTGTGCACGTCCTCTTCGTCATAGCGGCGGTGGCCGCCCACTTGCCCCAGGTTGGGCAGCAGGCCGATCTGTTCGGAGTGCGGATGGTCGACGCGGTGGTGTCGGCCACCTCGGCGACGGTCGCCACCAGATGCGATTCCGATACCGGCCGGCGGCCGCCGCGCAGGCACGGGAATCGGTTCGCCGCCAGCGGGCGTGCTGCCCGTTGGCCCAGTTCAGCACCGCGCAAGACGACGATGAGTTCCTAGTGATCATCGACTACCAACCGCTTTGGGGACCGCTTCGGCACGTTGAAGATCTTCCTGATCGATGAGCCCTCTCACGGCTGGGATCGATCCTGCACGGCGTGGGTCAACACTGCCTTGGATATCAAGCACCGCCACGACTTTGGCATTTTCCCTTGCTATGTCGGATCACCGGACGGCCAAGCGGTCAACCCTTTTGGGAAAGCCGTGGTGGCTCTGCCGCTGACCGGAGTTGCTGGGGGGCGTCCGGAAGGCTAGCCGGTTAGTTCGACGGTGCTCTCGCCGAAGTCGGCGACCACCCGAAGGTTTCCTCCGAGCGCCGCAACATACGACTGGAGCGTCCCCAGTTCGGTGTGCGATAGATCGCCGCCTTCCAGCTTGGAGATCCGAGCCTGCGACACCCCCATCGCGGCAGCGACGTCACTTTGCCGGGCGTGCCCGTGCACCCTTCTGATCTCGGCGAGACGGTGGGCACGAACAGCCTCCAGCATCTGCTTGCGCGCGTTATCGGCAACCTGCGGGTCGAGCCGACCCTGCGCAACAGCATCAGCGCGGACTTCACGCCACGTACGAGCCATGTTCATCCACCTCCCGTTTCACTCGCCAACCAGTGTTCGTAACGCTCCTCGGCGACCGGAATGTTCTCGTCGTACCAGTCATTCCAGTTGCCCTGTTTGTCACCGCCCAGCAACAGGATCGCCTGCCTGTTCGGATCGAAGATGAACAGGATTCGGATGCTCGTGCCAGCGGGCCGGAGTTCCTTCATGTTGTGAAACTTCGAACCACTGACCCTGTCGACCGTCGGTCTGCCCAAAGTCGGACCTTCCTGCTCCAGCAGGTCGATCGCACCCGAGACTGCACCCGTCGTCTCTGCGTCGAGCGTGCAGTACCAGTTATCCACCTCCTCAAGCAGAATCACTTCCCAAGACACTAGGTTAATATAACTTACAGGTTATACGCAACAGCGCAGCGGACTGACACGGTCCGCTCCAGCCTGTACACCTGGATTTTTCACGTAGTTCGGTGTTGATGGGTGTCGCTAACGCGAAAGGTGCACTGCCACAAGGATAATCGGAGTGTTCGAGGCTCCATTATCCGAGATGGGAGTGCACCTGTCAGATGCAGGCTACTACGAGTTGGTCGAAGAATGTGCGAATCGAGGTCGCCGGCGATGATGTGGTCGGACATGCCGGGAACGCGATACCCCGGATGTTGGCCGACGGTATGGGTTTGACCAGCGGTTTGTCGGCGGTGCTATCGCGCCCGGAGGTGACCCACGACCGGGGCGCGGTGTTACGCGATGTGGCGGTGTCGATCGCCGGCGGCGCGCAGAACCTGGCCGGTACCGCGGTGCTGCGCGATCAGCGCCGGCTGTTCGGGGCTGTGGCGTCGGTGCCGACGATGTGGCGGTCCCTGGGCGAGATCGACCAGCAGGGCATCTCCGCGGTCACACTGACACGCAACAAGGTCCGCGAGCGGGTGTGGGCGGCGATTGAGGCCCGCCATGGCGCGATACCGGCATCACGGACCTGCTACGGGGATCTGGGCGCGGTGATCGTGATCCGCATCGACGCCTCGCTGATCGAATCGCACAGCGACAAGCAGTGCGCCGCAGGAAATTTCAAAGGCGGATTTGGCTTTCATCCGCTACTGGCGTGGTGCGACAACACCGGTGAACTGCTGGCGGTGATCTGCCGACCGGGCAATGCCGGGTCGAACACCGCAGCCGATCACATCGCGATCATCGACGCCGCGATCGCCGCGATCCCGCCCAAGTGGCGACACAACCTGTTAATCACCATCGACGGAGCCGGCTCAAGCCACGCCGTCGTCGAACACGTGGAGAAGCTCAACAGTCGTGCGGGCTGGTCGGTGGGCTACTCAGTCGGATTCGACCTCGACGAGCGCGTCCGGATTGCGATCGGGCAGATGCCCGAGACCGGGTGGGAGGCCGCACTGGATGCCACCGGGCGAGCCCGTGACGACGCCCAGGTCGCCGAGCTGACCGGACTGCTGCGCCACAGCGCCGGCGGTGACCGACTCGATGGCTGGCCAGCCGGCATGCGCATCCTGGCGCGACGAGAAAAAATCGAACACGGCACCCAACTGTCACTGTTCGAGCAGCTCAACGGCTACCGCTACCAAGTCATCGCAACCGCAACCGCAGGTGGACAGTCACAGCGCCTCGAAGCCCGCCACCGGGTGCACGCCCGGGTGGAGGGGTTCATCCGCTGTGGCAAAGACACCGGCCTGGCCCGCTGGCCCTCGCACTCCTTTGCGATCAACACCGCCTGGGTCACCGCTGTCGCGGTGGCCATCGACCTGCTGTGCTGGATGCGGCTGCTTCTCCTGGACGGTGTGCTGGCCAAAGCCGAACCAGTGACCCTGCGCTATCGGCTGCTACACGCCGCGGTCCGTCTGATCAAACGATCCCGCTACCTGATCCTGCGAGTTCCCGAAACCTGGCCCTGGGCACAAGAATTCGCTGACGCACTCAACCGGGTCCGCGCCATCTGCTGACCCACATGCCTGGCATGTCCGTTCGACCCCCAGGAAGGAGTAACCGCACCCGGGCCAAGGACCGGCGGCACCGCACGACACGCGGCGCCGCCGCTCACCCACAACCCGAAAATTCGAACCAACTCGCGGCCTCAACGGCCGTCACGGGAGAACTCGGGCTACCGTGAAATTTTGAGGCTAGTAATCGCCACCGGCGTAACACCCGACCAGCGGAACCCACGACCCGTTATATAGATCTCCCGACCGGTGGTAACGATGCCGACAGCTTAACGGTGAAAATCTCACGCAGGTACACGCAGGCTCGTTCCCAGCGCTGCCGCGCCCGCTGC
>NZ_JBYCLE010000441.1:0-1535 GCF_057473765.1 Mycobacterium sp. TH-M106
ATCTGGTGCACGAGATGGCCGGCGGCTTGACCGGCGGCGAGCAGGCCGCGCGCGCCATCATGACCACCGACACCACGCCGAAACAGGTTGCGCTGCACCACCCCGACCGGTGGACGATGGGCGGAATGGCCAAGGGCGCAGGCATGCTGGCGCCGTCGCTGGCCACCATGCTGTGTGTGTTGACCACTGATGCGAAGGCCGATGCGCGAGCGCTCGATCAGGCGCTGCGCCGGGCCGCCGCGGCAACGTTCGACCGCCTCGACATCGACGGCAGCTGCTCCACCAACGACACCGTGCTGCTGCTGTCGTCCGGGGCCAGCGAGATCGCACCCGGTCAAGCCGATCTGGATGCCGCCGTGCTGCTGGCCTGCGATGACCTCTGCGCCCAACTGCAGGCCGACGCCGAAGGGGTCACCAAGCGGATCACCGTCACCGTCACTGGCGCGGGCCGCGACGACGACGCACTGCTGGCTGCGCGGATGATAGCCCGGGACAGCCTGGTCAAGACAGCGCTGTTCGGATCGGACCCCAACTGGGGCCGGGTGCTGGCCGCGGTCGGCATGGCGCCGTTCACCCTGGATCCTGATCGAATCACCGTGTCGTTCAACGGCTCACCGGTATTCAGTGAGGGCCTGCCCGCACCGGATGCCCGCCAGGTGGATCTGTCGGGCCCCGATATCGAGGTCACCGTCGACCTCGGCATCGATACCGGTCAGGCCGCGATCCGCACCACCGACCTGTCGCACGGCTACGTTGAAGAGAATTCGGCTTATAGTTCATGAGCACCCCCACGCACGTCAAAGCGCAGGTGTTGGCCGAAGCCTTGCCGTGGCTCAAGCAGCTGCACACCAAGATCGTCGTCGTCAAATACGGCGGCAACGCGATGACCGACGACATCCTCAAGCACGCGTTCGCCGCCGACATGGCGTTCCTGCGCAACTGCGGCATCTATCCGGTCGTCGTGCACGGCGGTGGGCCGCAGATCAGCGCCATGCTGACCCGGCTGGGCATCGCCGGCGACTTCAAGGGCGGGTTGCGGGTCACCACGCCCGAAGTGCTCGACGTGGCGCGGATGGTGCTGTTCGGTCAGGTGGGCCGCGAGTTGGTCAACCTGATCAACGCGCACGGACCCTACGCCGTGGGCATCACCGGCGAAGACGCCCAGCTGTTCACCGCGGTGCGCCGCAGCGTCACCGTGGACGGGGTGACCACCGACGTCGGCCTGGTCGGCGACGTCGGCCACGTCAACTCCGAGGCGGTGCGCGATCTCATTGCGGCAGGACGTATTCCGGTGGTGTCAACCTTGGCGCCGGATGCCGACGGTGTGGTACACAACATTAACGCCGACACTGCGGCGGCCGCTCTGGCCGAAGCGCTGGAAGCCGAAAAGCTGTTGATGCTCACCGATGTGGAGGGCCTTTACACCCACTGGCCGGACACCGACTCGCTGGTCAGCGAGATCGACACCGCCACCCTGACCCAGCTGCTGCCAAGCTTGCAGGCCGGGATGGCGCCCAAGGTCGAGGCGTGCCTGC
>NZ_JBYCLE010000442.1:0-6720 GCF_057473765.1 Mycobacterium sp. TH-M106
CCAGGTCGACCACGCACGGAACTCCGGTGAAGTCCTGCATCAGCACCCGCGCGGGGGTGTAGGCGATCTCCCGGCCGTGCTCGGCGGCCGGGTCCCAAGCCGCCAGCGCCTCGACTTGCTCGGCGGTCACCAGGTGTCCGTCCTCGTTGCGCAGCAGGTTTTCCAACAGCACCTTCAGGCTGTACGGCAGCTGCGCCGAGCCGTCGATGCGGTCCAACCTCCGGATGTGGTAGCTGGTGCCGTCGACAGCGAACTGGTCTCGGGTTCCGAAACTGTCAAGGTTGCTGTCGCCAGCCATCGTGGACCCTCTCGCAGGTTGAATTCAGGTGGGCAGTGCCAGACCCAACCCTAGTCGCAACAACACTTGCCCCCGCCCGGGCCGCCTGAGATCCGGCATCGGTGGTACAGGTGGTACCAAGCGTCCCGGCCAGGCTCGCCTCGTCGCGGTCAGTGCTGAGCGGCAGCCCGCTCGAATACCGCCCGCTCGTCCGGGCAGTAGCTGTTGATCGCGGCACCGAGGAACTGCCAGGCCTGTACCTGGGTCGTGCCTCGCGGCAGGTTGGGCGTGATGAACCGGACCGAGGCGGCAGCGTCGGGGTCTCGGCCGGCGCGCAGGCGTTCGCACACGATCTTGCCCATCCACGCGTTGTAGTCCCGGGCACCGTAGATGCCATAGCCTTGCAGCTCGTGTGCGAAATTGGCGTCGACATCGGGGCCGGCCTGCGCCGGGGTCGCCAGTGCTGTCGGGGCCACCACGATCCCCGCCACGGCCGCAACCGCCGCGGCCAGCGTCATCGGCTTCATGGGCGGCAGTCTACCGAGCTCTGCGACGAGGTGCGCGAGGTGGCTCACAAGGCTACGTGATAATGAGCCGTGGTCATGAAACCGTGTCAACCCGCGGTGACATCGGCGCGCATTCCTCCTCCCCCCGAAGCGATTGCCGACGCGTTGCGGCCCAGCGCACTCAGCGGGTGCCGGTGGTCGACCAGACCGTACATGTCGATGTGAGTGTCGTAGCCCAGCAGGCGAAGGAAGTCGTCGGAAAAGGTCGCGGCGAGTTCCTTGGGGATTGCGAGATACTGGTTTTCCTGCTGGCGTAGCCACGAGCAGTTGTAGTTCACGTTCAATCCGAGGCGCGGTTGTTGCGCGTGGTTGGCCCCGCCGCCGTGAAACAGGCCCCCGTTCCACACCAGAACCGACCCGGGCTCCATCTCGGCGACCACTATCGGAGGGTCGTCGAGGACTTCGGTCGCTTCTTGACTGCCCGGCACCAGCCGGGTTGCGCCGTTGTCGGTGGTGAATTCGGTGATGGCCCACATGGTGTTGACGATCACCGGGGGATGGGGGCGAGCGATGGGAAACACCACGTCGTCCTGATGGAGGAACTGCGATGTCTCACCCGGATGGATCTCGATCGCGTTGACGATCGAGACTTGCGGCTGGCCGAGCGTGCCCCGGAGGAGCTCCAAGACGGTCGGGTGTGCGACAAGAGCGTCGACAGCACGAGTCTTGCCGAGGACGTTGTGGACACGCTTCGTCCGGTCGCCAAAAAATTCGCCCTTGGCCCAGGCTTGCTGTTCCAGAAGGCAGCGAAGCGCGGTGCGTACCTCCTGCAGCACCGAATTCGGAAGGACATCGCGAAGGATGACGTACCCGTCGGTCCGGAGTTGGTCGAGCGCTTGACTGTTCGGCATGACTCAGTAGGGGAAGAACACGTCCGTGGGATTCAGGAACGCGTGAAAGTCGGTCATGATGGGGATGTTCCCGAGGGGAGTCACCAAGGTGTCGGAGAGGGTGTCTGTGCCGTCGGGCGTCGTCGGTGCGATATCGGAGTAGTAGTTCTCGAAGCCGTTGCCGAGCTTGATGACGTCGTACACCGACCCGTCCGGCGGTGCGCTGGTGCCCGGCTCGGACTTGGTCACGAGGATTTCGGCGTTGGAAAAGCCCGACGTCTTGGTGATGACGTTGCTGTTGGCTTCGAACACCCCGGCCGACAGCGTGTCACTGGCGGCGGTGTCGAAGGATTCGCTCACGTGAACGCTGTTGAAAGAGGGCAGGAATCCGACCACCCCGGTCAACCCGGACACCGTGATGACCGTTGTCGGTTCCGACGAATCGTGGGAGAACCCGAAGAAAGCGAACGGTTCAGTGGGATCGAACCCGCTCGGATCGCCAGCGGAGGACCCTGCAGACGGGTCGACGGGGTAGGCCGGCGGATTCGACGCGGTATAGCGGAAGAACGAATTCGAAGGGTCGAAGTACGTGTGGATGTCGGTCATGATGGGGATGTTCCCGAAGGGCGTCACCACGATGTCGGTGAGCGTGTCCGCACCGCCGGGCGTCGTCGGTGCGATGTCGGAGTAGACATTCTCGAAGCCGAAGCCCGCGTGGTTGATCTCGTACACCGATCCGACAGGCGGAGCGCTGGAACCCGGATCGGAGCTGGTGACCAGGATTTCGGAGAAGCCGGGGCCCGAGCCATACGTCAGAACGTTGTTGTCCGCCTGAAACGATCCGGCCGCGAGCGCGTCAGTGGCGGCGGTGTCGAAGGATACGGTTTGGTGGATGCTCTGATAGAAAGGCGGGATCGCCGCTATGCCGTAGACCGTGTTCGGTTCGGAGGTGTCGGGGGAGAAGCCGAAGAACTTCGCGAAGATCGGGTCGAAAAAGGCGGAGGCGGCGGTGGTGGCGTCGGTGGAGGTGCCGGTCGTCAAGCCCGTGCCATGGTGCACCGGATCGGCGGGGTTGAAGAGGTAGAACGAGTTCGCCGGGTTCAGGAACGCGTGTAAGTCAGTCGGGAGGGGGATGTTCCCGAAGGGCGTCACCAAAGTGTCGGAGAGCGTGTCTGCCCCGCCGGGCGTCGTCGGCGCGATGTCGGTGTAGACATTCTCGAAGCCGAGCCCGATGTTGATGACGTCGTAGATCGATCCGACCGGTGGTGCGCTGGTGCCTGGGTCGGTGGTTGTGACGAGCATTTCCAGGCTGGCTGGGCCGAACGTGGTGGTGATGACTTCGTTGTTGACCTGGAATGTCCCGGCCGCCAGGGTGTGGGTGGCGGCGCTGTCGAAGGATTGGGACTGGTGAATGCTCTGGAAAATGGGCGGTTCTCCCGATACCCAGGTGACCGTCGTCGGTTCCGAGGTGTCGGGGGAGAAGCCGAAGAATTCCCGTAGCAGTGGGTCGAAAACGGCGGGGTCGGAGGCGTCGTCGGCGAACGCGGCGGCGATCGGGGCGATCGGGAGCAGTGCGATGGCCAACAGGCCGGCGGCGGCGCCGGGTGCGAGCGCGATACGGGAAGGACTCACCGGTGCGGCCCCCGATCTCAAGTGTGACGAGGCTCACTTAGAGAGCACAAAGCATACTCCCCGGTTCAGAACGCAGCGACGCGGCCGCTGGGCCTTGGCCCATTCTCGGGCCAGCGGCGCGAAGTCACGGCCAGGACCGGCCAGGACCGGACTTTAATACCCCGACGATTGGTAGGGTAATGGTATGCGAACTACCATCGATAAAGCCGGACGCGTCGTGATCCCTAAAACACTCCGCGAGCAGTCGGGCATCACCACCGGTGATGTCGAGATATCCCTCGATGGCGCTGCTATCCGCATCGAGAGCGTGGCGGCAGACGACCTCGTCGAAGAGGACGGGCTTCTCCTGCTACCTAGTGGCGGGCCAGAGCTCGACGCTGACACGGTGAGGGGATTGCGGCTTGCCGACCAGCGCTGAACATGTACTCGTCGACACCAGCGCGGCACTTGCACTGGCGCAGCGTGAGAACCCGTTTCACCTTGCCGCCAGAGCCAGGTTGCTCGAACGCCGGCGCGGGATTCGGAGACCGACATATCGCTTGCTCGGCGTCAACTACATTCTGCTGTAGGCTATTTCGAGATGACAACTGAACCCGCGCACTATACATGAGCAGCAACAGTTCACAGATCACTTTGCCGAGGTGCCACCCTTTCACCGGCATGGACGTCTGGGCGCTGCTGGCGAACAGGGCATCGAGCGAGCCGGACTCGGTTTTTTTGATCTGGCAACCGTTCGACCGCGAAGCGAAGCGTTGGACGTTCTCGCAGTTCCACACGCAGGCTCAACAGATCGCGGCAGGGCTACGAGACCGCGGTGTTTCAGCGGGCGAGCGGGTGATCATCCACCTGGAGAACTGCCCGGAATTCCTTTTGACGTGGTTCGCCTGCGCTGCCATCCATGCCGTCGCCGTAACGACAAACGTCCGGTCTGCTGCCGACGAGTTCGCATTTTTCGCCGCGGATTCGGAAGCCGTGGGTGCCGTGACTCAGCCACGGTATCGAGCGCTGGTCGAAGCAGCCCTCGGCACGGCATTCGTCGCCGTTGTCGACTCCGATCCGCACAGCGGCCGTGCAGATCGGCGTCGGCGTGCGGGCCTGCGATTCGACGATCTTCGAGGCGATCCGCAATCGCTGGTGTTGCCCCCTGCGGACCCAGCGGCTCCGCTGAGCATCCAATACACCTCTGGAACCACGTCGCGGCCGAAGGGTGTGCTGTGGACCCACGCCAACGGCTTGTGGGCGGGTCGCGTCAATGCCGCGCACGAGAACTTGCGTCGGGATGACTGCCACCTGGCTTACATGCCACTGTTCCACACCAACGCGATGGCCTACTCGGTGCTAGCGAGCCTGTGGGTCGGAGCGCGGACGGTGCTGCTCCCGAAATGGTCGTCAAGCCGTTTCTGGGACATCTCGCTCCACCACGGCTGCACCTGGCTGTCGTTGATACCGCTGTCGGCGCGGGCGGTGATGGCCAGCGACCCGCCGGCCGGGCACCGCTACCGCTGCTTCGGTGGACCCGACACCCCACTGCGGCATCGGGATGACGGCATCGATTACATCCCGTGGTGGGGGATGACAGAGACCATCAGCCACGGTTTCCTCGGCGACGGGCAACCCAGCTGCTTCGAGGGCATCATCGGCCGAGCCGCTCCCGAGTACCAAGTCAGGGTCATCGATGGCGACGGTCGACCGATCGGTCCAGGCGGGATCGGCCAGATCCTCATCCGGGGGGTGCGCGGGCTGTCGATGTTCGCCGGGTACTGGAACAATCCGTCCGCAGACGCCGAAGCTTTCGACTCGGACGGGTGGTTCAGCACAGGCGATCTGGTGCGCCACAACGAGGATGGCACTTTCACGTTCGTCGACCGCCTCAAAGACATGTTGAAGGTCGGTGGTGAGAACGTCGCCGCGTCAGAGATCGAACGGGTGGTGCTGACTGTTCCCGGGGTTCAGGAGGTCGCGGTGGTGGGCCAACCCGACGAAAAGCTCGACGAGGTTCCGGTGGCGTTCGTCATCGCCGAGAACAGTGACGAGCAGATCGCGACACGGGTGCTGGCACGCTGCACAGCAGACCTGGCCGACTTCAAGATCCCGCGCACCGTGCATCTGTTGCGCGCGATGCCCCGGTCCACGATCAACAAGGTCAACAAGAAGCAGCTCAAGGAACTGCTCGACAGTGGTCGTCCGTTCCGCCAAGCCGAGGACGAGTGGCTGGCCGAACAGGCCGTGGATCCGTCCGGAGACGCGGCGCAGCCTTCATGAGCGCTCGACAAGCGCTGTAATCCCAGGCCGCGGCTCGACTGTGTGCACTGCTTGGTCGTAGCGCCCTATCGTGGACACCGTGCGCAGGAACATCACCGAACTGCGCGGACCCGGGCCGCCGGATAGCGCCGCGACGATGGCCGCGCTCAAGGAGTGGAGCGCGGTGGTGCACGCGCTGCTGGACGGCCGCCAGACGGTGTTGCTGCGCAAGGGCGGAATTCACGAGAAGCGCTTCAATGTCGCGGCCGACGAATTCGTGCTGTTCCCGACGGTCGCGCACAGCCACGCACCGCGGGTCCGCCCCGCTCATCGCAACCTGCTTGCCGCCGCAGGAGCCGATAGCACTGATGACCGGGTGGTCATCCGCTCAGCCGCGAACATCGTTGCAGCAGTTCAGGTTAACCGACCGGAACGGTTGCAGGAAATCGAGGATCTGCATATTTGGACCGCCGACTCGGTACGCGAAGACCGATTGGACTTCCGGCCTAAACATCGCCTGACCGTCCTGGTGGTGCAGGCCGTCCCGCTATTGCCGCCGGTTTCGCTGAACCGCGCCCCGGAGTACGCCGGCTGCACCAGCTGGGTCCAGGTGCCGGTGCGGGCTGCACGGGGCTCGCCGATACACGACAACGCCACACTGAGCCGGGTCGCCGACCGGGTCCGAGACACCGTCGGCTAAGAGGCCGGGTCGACAAAAACGGCGTCTGCGTCGGCACGGTGCGGCCTAAAGTCGTTGGGGTGCTGATCTATTGACGCGGTGTGAAGATGCCCAGATCGTAGATGCCGAGACTTTTCTCGATGTCGGCGACTTTGTCGACCACCCCTTGAAAGCCGGCTTCACCGAATCGCCGGTGCTCGTCGTCTTCGAAAATCTCAGCGAGGTCGCGAAACTCCTGGGCGGGCACCACGTCGCGCAGCGTCGGGAAAACGACGGTGTCTTCGCGTGCCTCATGCGGCTCATACATCCGGATGAACGCCGACATGGTTTGCACCAGGGCTTCTCGCGCAGACTGACGGAGTTCAGCTGCTCCGGTGGTGGCGGCGAGGATCCGATCGGTTGTCGACGGCACGTGAAAACTGACCCCGGCGCGGCATCCGAATTCTGACCCCCTTGGTCCGGTTTCCTGGCTCTACCCGAGCTAGGAAGGACCAG
>NZ_JBYCLE010000443.1:0-11948 GCF_057473765.1 Mycobacterium sp. TH-M106
CGTATTCGACGTAAATCCGCATCCCGGTGGCTAATTCGGACGGGTAGAGCACGCCGAGCTGGGGGCGATAGGTGATCCGCTCCGGGGTGACGAACTCGATGGTGGACCGTCGTGGACCGGCGCTGAGCACTTCGGCTTCCGCAACCCCCAGATCACGCTCGATGGAAAGGTCGTTGCGCCATGCGCCGGCCACCAGCAGCACCGACTGCAGCGTCACCAGAGCGGCTGCGATCAGCACGGTGATCCGAGACCACCGAAGCAGGCGCCGGGCCGGTGTGGCGGGCAGGGCGCCGTTGCTACCGTGAATGATGTTGTACAGCAGTTCCTTCGGCGACTTACGCCAGAGTGACCTCACAGTGCTCACAGAGCGGCCTTGATGGCGGCGTGCAGCGCCCGCAGCGACGACCGGTCCGCTTTGACCTCCAGCACCCGCATCCCCGTGACCGGCTCGCCCAGTGCCGCTGCAAGCCCGTCGGTCTCGATCTGGCGGGCTTCTACGTGGTAGGCGCGACACAGCGCGCCGACGTCGACGTCGTGCGGGGTGCCGAAGATTCGCGAGGACACATCGGAGAACCGTGGGTCGCCGGTCTCCAGCAGTTCGAAGATGCCGCCGCCGTTGTCGTTGGACACCACGATGGTCAACCGTCGCGGGGTCGGCTCGGTGGGGCCGATCAGCAGCCCGGAGCTGTCGTGAACGAAGGTCAGGTCACCGATCAACGCGACCGTGCGTGCGGCGGAACCGCCGGCCCGGACCTGCTCATGGACCTGTTCATGGGCTAGAGCCGCCCCGATCGCGGTGGACACGGTGCCGTCGATGCCGGCCACTCCGCGGTTGGCGCGCACCGTGACGCCCTCGGTGCGCAACCCGACCAGCGCGGCGTCACGCACCGGGTTGGATGCCCCCAGCACCAGCTGGTCACCGGGGCGCAGCGCGTCGGCCACCGCGGCGGCGACGTGCAGGCCGGTGGTCAGCGGGTGCGCCGCCAGCTGGCCGCGCACCGCGGCCAGCGCGTGGGCGTTCAGCTCCGCGCAGCGGCGCAGCCAGGCCGGGCTCGGCTCCCCGGTGGTGAGCGCCCGGGTGCCGGTGGCAGCCGAGTTGCCCGACACGTCCGGCCAACGCGGTCCGGTGGTCAGCGCGTACACCGGCACTTTCGCGTCGGCCAGCAGCACCGACACCGGCCGGTGCAGGGTGGGGCGGCCGGTCATGATCACCTGCTGCGGGCGCAGCAGCGGCAGCGCCAGCGGGTGCAGCGGATTGGCTGCGGGCGGCGCGGTGGGCTCGGCGACGGTGGGCAGCGCCGCCAGGTTGGGGTGCACCCCGGCGCCGTGCCCGGCGATCACGACGGTGTCCGGTGTCAGGTCGATATCCAGCGGCTGGTCGAAGCTGACCGGCGGGGTGTAGGTCCACGGCCTGCCGTGCGGTCGGCCGTGTGGGCTGAGCGGGCTGGGGCCGTGATCGTCATGGTCGGGCACCAGGGGCTCACGCAGCGGGATGTCGAACTGCACCGGCCCGGCGTTGGCGGTGCGGGAACCGGTGGCGGCGGCCAGCACTCGGCAGGTGGCCGAGCGCCAGGTGGCGTTGAGTTCGGCTATCCGCTCGGGCGCGTCTTCGGCCAGGCCCAGGCTGATCGCGGCGCGGACCTGGGTGCCGAAATAGCCCAGCTGCTCCATGGTCTGGTTGGCGCCGGTGCCCAGCAGCTCGTAGGGACGGTTGGCAGACAACACAATCAGCGGTACCCGCGCGTAGTTGGCCTCCACCACCGCAGGACCCAGGTTGGCCACTGCGGTGCCCGACGTCATCGCGACGCAGACCGGCGCCGTGCTGGCGCCGACCGCCAGCCCGATCGCCAGATAGCCGGCGGTGCGCTCGTCGATGCGCACATGCAGCCGGATCCGGCCTGCCCGGTCGGCGTCGTCGAGTGCGAACGCCAGCGGCGCGTTGCGCGAGCCTGGGCACAACACCACGTCGCGGACGCCGCCGCGAATCAATTCGTCGACGACGACGCGGGCCTGTAGCGTCGAGGGATTCACCACCAGCCCAGCGTAACCAGCAGGCTCAGCCTGCCTCGGCGAAGAACCGCAGGGCGGCTTGGTTCACATCGTCGGGCCGTTCGAGGAAACCGAGATGGCCGGCGTCGGGGATCTCCAGATAGCGCCCGTTGGGCATCGCGTCGGCGACCTCACGGCAGAGGTGCGGTGGGGTGATCACGTCGTCGGCGAAGCCGACCACCAGCACCGGCTGCGCGATGTTGCGGTAGGCCGCCAGCCGGTTGCCCTGCGGAGCCACGTCGAGCTGGCAGCGCAGCCCCGGAGTCTGCTTGACCGGCCACATGGTGAACATGGCAATCCAATCCATCACGGCCGCGTCGTTATTCAGTGTCTTCGTCGAAAAGCTTTCCAGCAGGCGGACTTTCGCGTCGTATGCGGCGGGCAGCCTGACTCCGGATGCGGCCAGCGCCGCCTCAGCGTCGTAGAGGAAGCTGCGGGTGTGGTCATGTCGGCCGCGGGTGCCCATCAGCACCGCCGAGCGGACCAGCTCGGGCCGGGCCAGCATCAACTCCTGGGCGATGAACGCCCCCATCGACGTCGCGACGATGCGGGCCGGGGCGGCGCCCAGGGATTCGATCAGCTCCGCGGTGTCGGCCACCATGGTTTGGGTGGTGAATCCGGACGCGTTCTCGGTAGCCCCGATACCGCGGTTGTCGAAGGTGATGACGCGGTAGCGGGCCATCTCGAACTCGCGCACCTGGTGCAGATGCCAGCCGCGTCCCGCGCCGCCGCGGCCGGCAATGAACACGACCGGCTTGCCTGCTGGATTGCGGTCGTCGTACGCGAGGTTGGTCACGGGTGTGAAGGTACGCGAGGGCCTAGATGTCGGGACGCTCAGCCTCCGCAGCCCAGCTTGTGAAGCGTCACGACAACAGCGGTCAGATGGGCTACCCGTCATGGGCGATGAAGATGGCGTTCAAGAAGATGTACTTCCGCACCGGCGGCAAGCCCGCGTCCTGGGGGATGCCTGCCACCGAGTTCACCATGGACCGGCTCCCGCTGCCGTGACGTCGCAGCGAGTCGATGCCGGTCGCAGCGGCGTGGTCAGGCGTGGTCAGGCACTTTGGGCCGTCGCAACGGCCCGGGCTAAAGCGTCGGCACGTTGGATCATGCGCTCCGACAGCTCGAGGAACTGGTGCTCAGCCCCGGAGACTACATACGACGAGTAACCCAACGTATGTACTTCCGTCGCGAATCCCTGCAGGTCATGAGCTACTTGTTGCAACCTGGTGTTTTCTGATCTGTCCATCGAAAGAACCAATCTTCGTTTGGGACGTGGGACTATCGACCAATCCTGCGCACAGTGTGCGCCCGGTAGCACCGGCCGGCCTAGAGTAGGCGGCTACTCTAAAAGCCGGTAACAGGCCTTGACCCGCTCGATCCACCACTGCCGTCGCGCCGGGGATGCGGCCAGCGCCTGCAGCCGCGCCGGGTCGGGTTGCACCGGTGCGATCGGCAGGTGGCCGTCCACCGGCGGCGGGATCTCGGCTGGGTCCGTCACGTCCTCGGCGAACAACCCGCCGGTACCCAACCCGCAGGCATGCTCGCACGTCGGCAGGGCAGCGGCAGCACGGAGTCCGGCGGCGATGCCGACGGCGGAATCCAGCGCGCTGGAGACCACCACCGGGATGCCGATCTGGGCGGCTATCCTCAGTATCGCCGAAATGCCGCCCAGCGGAGCAACTTTGAGCACTGCGATGTCGGCGGCGTCGGCGCGGGCCACCGCCAGCGGATCATCGGCTTTGCGGATACTTTCGTCGGCGGCGACCGGCACGTCGATGCGGCGACGCAGGGCGGCGAGCTCGGCAACTGTGGCGCAGGGCTGTTCGATGTACTCCAGCGGGCCGGTGGCGGTCAGCGCCGCCGCGGCAGCGACCGCCTGCTCGACGGTCCAGCCGCCGTTGGCGTCGACCCGCACGGTGGGGACCAGTGCGCGCACGGCCTGCACGCGGGCGACGTCGTCGGCCAGCGTCTGGCCCGGCTCGGCGACCTTGACCTTGGCGGTGCGCGCGCCGGGGAAGCGGGCCAGCACGTCGTGTACCTGGTCTGCGGCGACCGCGGGCACGGTGGCGTTGATCGGAATGCGGTCGCGGCGAGGTGGCGGCGGCGCCCGGTAGGCCGATTCCAGCGCTGCGGCCAGCCAGTGCGCGGCCTCGGGCGGGCCGTACTCGAGAAACGCGCCGAACTCACCCCACCCGGCCGGCCCGTCGACCAGGGCCAGCTCGCGAACGGTGATGCCGCGGAACTGCACCCGCATCGGCAGAGCGACCACGTGCAGCCGACCCAGGATGTCGTCCAGCGGCGGCGGCGGGGACATTGCTCTATGGTATCGGGATGGAGCGCAAACGCCTTGAGTGACAACTCCTTCAATCCGTTCGACCCGAAAGCCTGGCGGCCGGTTGACGGGTTCGCCGACCTGACCGACATCACCTACCACCGTCATGTCACCGACGCCACGGTAAGGGTGGCGTTCAACCGGCCGGAGGTGCGCAACGCCTTCCGCCCGCACACCGTCGACGAGTTGTACCGCGCCTTGGACCATGCCCGCATGTCAGCGGATGTCGGGGTGGTGCTGCTGACCGGCAACGGACCGTCGCCCAAAGACGGCGGCTGGGCGTTCTGCTCCGGCGGGGACCAGCGCATCCGCGGACGCAGCGGCTATCAGTACGCTTCCGGCGACACCGCCGAGACCGTGGACACCGCTCGGGCCGGACGGCTGCACATCCTGGAGGTGCAGCGGCTGATCCGGTTCATGCCCAAGGTGGTGATCTGCCTGGTCAACGGCTGGGCGGCCGGCGGAGGACACAGCCTGCACGTGGTGTGCGACCTGACCCTGGCCAGCCGCCAGTACGCCCGCTTCAAGCAGACCGACGCCGACGTCGGCAGCTTCGACGGCGGCTACGGGTCGGCGTATCTGGCCCGCCAGGTGGGGCAGAAGTTCGCCCGCGAGATCTTCTTTTTGGGCCGCACCTACACCGCCGAGCAGATGCATGCGATGGGTGCGGTCAACGAGGTCGTCGACCACGCCGAGTTGGAGGCGGCGGGCCTCCAGTGGGCGGCTGAGATCAACGCCAAATCGCCGCAGGCCCAACGGATGCTGAAGTTCGCGTTCAATCTGCTCGATGACGGGCTAGTGGGCCAACAGCTGTTCGCCGGCGAGGCCACGCGGCTGGCCTACATGACCGACGAGGCCGTCGAGGGCCGCGATGCGTTCCTGAACAAGCGCGCCCCGGACTGGAGCCCCTTCCCCCGGTACTACTGAGTCCTGGCTACTGCTGAGCCAGTCGCCTGTCCCTAGACTCAGCCCATGAGCACAAGCCCGTCGCGCAGGCTGAAAGACCTGATGTGGAGCGCCGGCCTGCGGCCGCCCATCCCCGCGCAACTGTCGTTGCACCGGCCGGCCAACAAGGTGGTCGACCTGAGCGGCAAGCGGGTGCTGGTGACCGGTGCCTCGTCAGGCATCGGCGAGGCGGCGGCGGTGAAGTTCGCCCGCCGCGGCGCAACGGTGGTCGCGGTGGCCCGC
Organism: Mycobacterium sp. TH-M106; assembly: GCF_057473765.1. NCBI lineage: Bacteria > Bacillati > Actinomycetota > Actinomycetes > Mycobacteriales > Mycobacteriaceae > Mycobacterium > Mycobacterium sp. TH-M106. The sequence goes on from NZ_JBYCLE010000443.1 coordinate 5,573, forward strand.
CGACAGGATCTGCTCGACACCCTCGCGCAGCGGATCACGGCCACGGGCGGCACGGCGATCGCGATCCCCGCCGACCTGTCCAAGTACGACGCCGTCGACGCATTGGTCACCGACGTCGAAGAGCGTCTCGGCGGGGTCGACATCCTGGTCAACAACGCCGGCCGGTCCATCATCCGCCCGTTCGCCGAGTCGCTGCAGCGCTGGCACGACTTGGAGCGGACCATGGCGCTCAACTATTTCGCCCCGTTGCGGTTGGTCCGCGGATTCGTGCCGGGGATGTTCGAGCGTGGCGACGGGCACATCATCAACGTCGCGACCTGGGGTGTGATGTTCGAAGCGTCGGCGAACTTCGGCGCGTACAACGCGACAAAGGCCGCACTGGCATCGGTGAGCAGGGTGATGGAGACCGAGTGGTCGGGCCGCGGCGTGCACGCGACGACGCTGTATTACCCGCTGGTGGCCACACCGATGGTCGAACCGACCAAGGCCTTCGACGGCCGGCCGGCGCTGACCCCCGACGAGGCCGCCGACTGGATGATCACGGCGGCGCGCCACCGGCCGGTGCGGATCGCGCCGCGCACCGCGCTGGCCGCCAAGGCGATGGACACCCTGAACTCGCGATGGTCCACCGAGTGGGCCAAGTCGCAGGTCATCCAGCCCGGGGGCCGCTGATGGAGAACTCATGGAGATTTTAGCCAGCCGGGTGCTCTTCCGGCCGGCGGACTATCAGCGCTCGCTGCGCTTCTACCGCGACGAGATCGGGTTGGCCATCGCCCGCGACTACGGTGCCGGCACGGTGTTTTACGCCGGCCAGTCACTGATCGAACTCGCTGGTCACAGCGCACCCGAACACCCCGATAGGCCGTTTCCCGGCGCGCTGTGGCTGCAGGTGCGCGACGTCGCCGCCACCCAGGCCGAACTGGAAGGCCGCGGGGTGCCGATCGCACGGACCGCCCGCCGCGAACCGTGGGGCCTGAACGAAATGCACGTCACAGACCCCGACGGCGTGACGTTGATCTTCGTGGAGGTGCCCCCCGACCACCCGTTGCGCCGGGACACCCGCCGGGACCCGCGCCGCGACGATGAGGTCGGGGCTACCTCACGCTCGCCGGGAGATCGGTGCTCATGATTCGCAGCGCGCAACGTTAACTGCGGGATAACGGTGGGGAACCAGTCGAGGTACATCGGCTTTTCACAGCTGCAATCGTTCGACAGCGACACCGCCCTAGCGCCAGAATTAACGTCGTGATGCCCCGTGAGCGTTGAGCTCCTCCTGTTGGTCATCGTGGTGATCACCGCGCTGGGATTCGACTTCACCAACGGCTTCCACGACGCCGCCAACGCGATGGCCACCTCGATCGCCAGCGGCGCGCTCCGCCCGAGAGCAGCGGTCACGCTGTCGGCATGCTTGAACCTGCTCGGCGCCTTCCTGTCCACCGCCGTCGCGGCGACGATCGCCAAGGACCTGGTCAACGCGCACCTGGTGACACTGGAGCTGGTGTTCGCCGGCCTGGTCGGCGCAGTGGTGTGGAACCTGCTGACTTGGCTGCTCGGTATCCCGTCGAGTTCGTCGCACGCGCTGATCGGCGGCATTGTCGGCGCAATGCTGGTCGCCGTCGGCGTGCATGGGGTGATCTGGAGCGGCGTGGTGTCCCGGGTGATCATTCCAGCGGTGACGGCCTCGATGCTGGCCGTCGTGGTGTCGGCGACGGCGACCTGGCTGACCTACCGGTTCACCCGCGGCGTCGGCGAGCGGCGCAGCGAGGAGAGTTTCCGCCGTGGCCAGATCTGCTCGGCGTCGTTGGTCTCACTGGCGCACGGCACCAACGACGCGCAGAAGACCATGGGCGTGATCTTCTTGGCGCTGATGTCCTACGGCACCGTCAGCAAGACCGCCACAATGCCGCCGATGTGGGTGATCGTGTGCTGCGGGATGGCGATTGCGGCGGGCACCTACTCCGGCGGCTGGCGGATCATCCGCACCTTGGGCAAGGGCCTGGTCGAGATCAAGCCACCGCAGGGGATGGCCGCCGAGTCTTCGTCCGCGGCGATTATCCTGCTCTCCAGCCACTTCGGCTATTCGCTGTCCACCACGCAGGTGGTGACCGGGGCCGTGCTGGGCAGCGGCATGGGCAAGTCCGGCGCCGAAGTGCGCTGGGGGGTCTTCGGCCGGATGGTGACCGCGTGGGGGGTGACGCTGCCGTCGGCGGGCATCGTCGGTGCCATCACCTACACCGTGGTGCACGGGATCGGCGGCTACCTCGGCGCGTTTGTCGGCTTTGCACTGCTGGCCGCGGTGGCGCTGGCCATCTGGCTGCAGTCGCGCAAGCCGACTATCGACGCCTCGAACGTCAACGGCGAGTGGAAAGGCAGCCTGACGGCTGGAGTGGGGTCACCCACCGGTCCGGTTACCGGTCCCGTTGCCGAGCCGGCTCAAAAGTACGCGGCTGAGTGCGCGGTCGATTCACCGGCGGCTGTGCCGCGGCCCGCCGCCGAAGCGCCGGCCGCCACCGCCGCCGACCGATGAGTGCCTGGTTCAACTACACCGCCACGGTAAAGATCCTGATCTTCGGACTCCTTGTCGGCGCCGGGCTGCCAGCGCTGTTCGCACTCGGTGTCCGGCTGGGCGCGGCGGGTACCGGGGGTGAGGGCGTCGCCGGCGAACAGTCCGGGCAAACCCGCCGACGCCCGGCGCTGATCGGGCTCAGCTGGGCGATTTTCGCGCTGGCGCTGGCGGCCGTCGTCCTCGGCGTTGTGTTCATCGCCCGCGACTTCATCGCCCACCACACCGGCTGGTACATCTTCGGTGCCACGCCCACGTAACGTCTCTGGAGTGGGCGAGATGTTTGACAGCGAGGCCAAGTTGTCGTGGGTGCTGGCCGGCCTGGCCGGCCTGGTGGGTGCCACGGCGTATACCCACTCCGCCGGGTACTTCGTGACGTTTATGACCGGGAACACCCATCGCGCGGTGCTGGGCTTCTTCCGCGACGAACACTGGCTGGCGTTGTCGGCCACGGTGCTGATACTCGCTTTTCTCACCGGCGTGGTGAGCGCGTCGTTGTGCCGACGCTACCTCTGGCCCAACCGGCCGCACGGCGCGACGGTGCTGACCACGCTGGCACTGGTGTCCGCGACGGCGTTGGATATCGCCGTCGCCGGCGGACCCGCACTTCCGCTGCCGCTCCTGCCCATCGCGCTGGTGACTTTCGGGGTGGGGACGTTGAACACCACGTTTATCAAGGATGGCGAGGTGTCGATCCCCTTGAGCTATGTCACGGGAACATTGGTGAAGATGGGTCAAGGCATCGAACGTCACCTCAACGGGGGAACGTGCGCGGACTGGCTGGGATATTTTCTCCTGCTCGCCGGATACTCCTCCGGCGTCGCCGTCGGCGGATTGGTCAGCCTGCTCACCGGCGGTACCCAAATGCTCGCGGCCGCCAGCGTGATCTGCGCACTGACCACCGGATACACCTATCTGTATGTCGACCGACACGGGCTATGGAAATTGTCGTAAGGATCGGCACCAGCGCCGCAGGTACGCCGCTGTCGATCGCGATGTGATTCGAGCCGGATTTGGCGTGCGGGAACCCAGTAGGCCTAACAGTACGTGCTGTTGGGCGAAGTCGAACCCCCGGGTGAAGACCATATCCGCCCTTGTTCTTTTGGAATTCGCACTTCAGACACAAGCCCGTGGACGGTTCTACACCGAAATATAACTAAAAGGTTTTTAGTCTATATCAGTGGAGTACGGTGTCAGGTATTTGCCGCAAGCTCCGCTGGATTGCGAGCAATCGCCATGTGAGTCGGCCTACAGCGTTTTTACCTTGCAAGCTAACCTGCTGAGCTTCCGTCGAGTCCTCGTCGGCAGCAAGTTCGGCCATCTTTGCAGCACCGTGGGCGCGATCCGCCGGGCGCGATCCGCCGGGCGCGATCCGCCGCAAACCGCCGCGCGGACAACGGAATCGGCCCTCACCAGAGACTGCGACGCAACCCACGATGACCGGGGTTGATCGAGCGGCTGCTGGCGACACCTCGACCCTTGACCTGGCCATCGAAGCCGCTTAGCTCACCACAACCACCAAACACCCAAGGAGACACAATGTTCACAGATTTCGCGATGCTGCCGCCGGAGATCAACTCCGGCCTCATCTACAGCGGCCCGGGTGCGGGCTCACTGCGGGCCGCCGCAACCACCTGGGATCAGCTCGCCGCTGAATTGCAGTCCAGCGCCGAGAAATACCGAACGGTGCTGTCGGATCTCACCAGCGTGCACTGGCACGGTCCAGCGTCGGCGGCGATGACCGCAGCGGCCACCCCCTACGTGAATTGGTTGACCACCAGCGCCGCGCAGGCAAGCCAGACGGCCACCCAGGCGTGGTCTGCGGTGGCGGCATTCGAACAGGCACGCGCGATGACGGTGCCCCCGCCGGTGGTCTCGGCCAACCGCACGCAAATGGCATCGCTGACAGCGACGAACTTCTTCGGCCAGAACACCCCGGCGATCACGGCCACCGAGGCCGCCTACGCCGAAATGTGGGCACAGGACGCCACCGCGATGTACGGCTACTCCGGCGCTTCCGCGGCGGCGACAAAGCTGACGCCGTTCACCTCCCCTCAGCAGGCCGTTAACCCGGCCGGGCTCACCGCCCAACACACCGCGGTAGCCCAGGCCGCCACCGACGCCGCGGCCACCGCGCCCGCGGCGGCGTTGCCTGGCGGCATCATCCCAAGCGGAATCTTGCTGCCGGAAGACTTCGTTGCCCTGGATGGCATATTGGCTGTCTTCTCCGGGATGTCAGCTACCCGTAATGGGTTTGCATTAGTCAACGGGGCCCTCGGAAACCACAAGATGATCAGCGAGTTGACCAAAGCGACGGCTACGGCGTCGGAGTCTGCGCCGCGCGGGCTCGCCGCCGGGCTCAGCTCCGCGAACCTCGTCAGCGAGGTGTCCAGGGGCGGGCTGTCTGCCGGTGGTCTGGGCGGCGGGGTGTCGGCGGCCATGCGCGGCGCGGGTTCGATCGGCCCGATGTCGGTACCCGCGGCCTGGGCTGCACCGGCTGCCGCTAACGTCACGGTGCTCTCGCACACGCCGTTGACCACGCTGCCGACCAGCGAGGCGGCCGAGGCCGCGGGGTCCGGAATGCCCGGGATCCCCGGCGTGGCCATGACGGGGAGCGGGCGCGGCGGAATCGTCCCCCGATACGGTGCCCGGCTCACCGTTATGGCGCGCCCGCTGTCGGGGGGGTAAAGAGCACGAGTTGTGTTCATCGCCCGCGACTTCATCGCCCACCACACCGGCTGGTACACCTTCGGCGCCACGCCCACGTAGCATCGTGGTGGCCGTGCACCCGGCAGCGGTCGACAGCCCGCTGACTGGAGGCTGAGGTGGCGTGAACAGGTTCCTCGACGCAGTCGTTTCGTGGTTGCGCGCCGGATATCCCGATGGCGTTCCGCCAACCGACTACATACCGTTGCTGGCGCTGCTGTCTCGGCGGCTCACCGGTGACGAGGTCAAGGAGGTTGCCGGCGAGCTGATGCGGCGCGGCGAATTCGACCAGATCGACATCGGGGTGATGATCACCCGGGTCACCGACGAGCTGCCAGCACTCGACGACGTGGAGCGGGTCCGGCAACGGCTCGCCGCCAACGGCTGGCCGTTGGACGACTGCCGAGACACCGGGGGCCTCAGATAGCCGTCCTGCGCGCCCTGGCCGTCACGCCGGGCAACGCGGTGGCATCGCTGATGCCGGCCCTGCAGCAGGCGCTGGCCGGCCGAGGCGACGCGCTGGTTCCGGTGCCCGCCGGTGATCGATCGTGGCTGCCGGCCGTCAAGGCTCTGCGGGTGGGCGAGCCGATCGCCGATGACGTCGCACTGGTGGTGACGACGTCGGGAACCACCGCGGCCCCCAAGGGCGCCCTACTGACCGCCGCCGCACTGACCGCCAACGCCGCCGCCGCCCACGACCGCCTCGGCGGACCGGGCCGCTGGCTGCTCGCGCTGCCGCCCTGCCACGTCGCCGGAGTGCAGGTGCTGGTGCGGAGCGTGCTGGCCGGGACGGTACCGGTCGAGCTGGACGTCACGGCGGGATTCGACCCCGCCGCACTGCCCGCCGCCGTCGCGCAGCTGGGTTCCGGTCGCCGTTACACCTCGCTGGTCGCCGCTCAGCTTGCCAAGGCCCTAGCCGACCCGGCCGCGACGACCGCGCTAGCCGAGCTGGACGCTGTGCTGCTGGGCGGCGGGCCGGTGCCGCAACCGATCCTGGACGCTTCCGCCGCAGCGGGTGTGGCGGTGGTGCGCAGCTACGGCATGAGCGAGACCGCCGGCGGGTGTGTCTACGACGGCGTCCCGCTGGACGGGGTCCGGCTGCGCGTC
>NZ_JBYCLE010000444.1:0-5189 GCF_057473765.1 Mycobacterium sp. TH-M106
GAGGACGGAGAGGACGCCGGATGCAGGGACTGGTGCTGCAGCTGACACGGGCCGGGTTTTTGACGCTGTTGTGGCTGTTCATCTGGTCGGTGCTGCGGATACTGCGAACCGACATCTACGCGCCGACCGGTGTGGTCATGGTGCGCCGTGGCCTGTCGCTGCGGGGCGCACTGCTGCCGTTGCGACAGCACCGCACCGCCGCGCGCTACCTGGTGGTGACCGAGGGTGCGTTGACCGGCGCGCGCGTCACGCTCAGCGGGCAGCCGGTGCTGATCGGCCGTGCCGACGACTCCACCCTGGTGCTGACCGACGACTACGCGTCCGCCCGGCACGCCCGGTTGTCCCAACGGGGGACGGAATGGTACGTCGAGGACTTAGGATCGACCAACGGCACTTACCTTGACGGAGCGAAAGTGACCACCGCGGTGCGAGTTCCCGTCGGCACACCGGTCCGGGTCGGCAAGACAATCGTCGAGCTACGCCCGTGAGCCTGGCTCTGCGTTATGTCGCGCGCAGCGACATCGGCTTGGTCCGCACCAACAACGAAGACTCGGTGTATGCCGGTGCGCGGCTCCTCGCGTTGGCGGACGGCATGGGTGGGCACGCCGCCGGTGAGGTCGCCTCCCAGTTGGTGATCGCGGCGTTGGCGCATCTCGACGACGACGAACCCGGGGGCGATCTGCTGAGCAATCTCGAAACCGCAGTGCGGGAAGGCAACCTGGCCATCGCCGAGCAGGTCGAGGCCGAGCCCGAGCTCGAGGGCATGGGCACCACATTGACCGCGATTCTGTTCGCGGGAGACCGGCTCGGGCTCGTGCACATCGGCGACTCCCGCGGGTATCTGTTGCGTGACGGTGAGTTGACGCAGATCACCAAGGACGACACCTTCGTCCAGACCCTGGTCGACGAAGGCCGGATCACCCTGGAGGAGGCGCATAGCCATCCGCAACGCTCGCTGATCATGCGGGCGCTGACCGGTCACGAGGTGGAGCCGACACTGACCATGCGGGAAGCGCTCGCCGGCGACCGCTACCTGCTCTGCTCGGACGGACTGTCCGACCCGGTCAGCGATGAAACCATCTTCGAGGCGCTGCAGATCCCCGACATCGCGGAATGCGCCGATCGCCTCATCGAACTGGCGTTGCGCGGAGGCGGCCCGGACAACGTCACAGTGGTGGTCGCCGACGTCGTCGACCTCGACTACAGCCAGACCCAACCGATCCTGGCCGGCGCGGTCTCCGGTAGCGACGAGCCGCTCACCGTGCCCAACACGGCGGCCGGGCGGGCCTCGGCGATCCGGCCGCGCGAAAGCGTCACCAAGCGCATCCTGCCGCAAGTCGACGCGTTCGCGCACCCCCCGCGGTCGCGGCGCCGGATGATCATCGCAGCTGTCCTGCTGGCGCTGCTGGTGATCGCGGCAATGCTGATCGGGCACGCGGTGATCCGCGCTTACTACTACGTCACCGCATACGGTGAAACGGTTTCGATCATGCGCGGTGTCCAGGGGTCGATACTGGGCTTGCGGCTGCAGGAGCCTTATCTGCTGGGCTGCCTGAACAACCACAGCGAGCTGGTGCTGATCAGTTACGGCCACCCGGACGAGAAACTGGACTGTCAGCCGATGACGTTGGGCGATCTGCGCCCGCCGGCACGACAACAGGTCGCCGAGGGATTACCGGCCGGGCGCCTCGACGATGCGATGAACCAATTGCGCAATCTGTCCCGCGATTCGCTGCTGCCGCCGTGCCCGCCCCCCGCACCGGCCACCCGCCCGCCGGACCGCACCGGCCACCCACCCGCTCCGGGCGGTACGCCGTCGACTGTGCCGACAATGCCAACAGGGCCGACCGGGCCGGCCGGGCCCACCTCCGCGGTGCCGCACCTGCCCACCGTGACGAGCCTGCCGCCGGCTCCGTCGGAGCCCGGCACCGACTGCCGGGCGGCACCGTGACAACCCGGCCGACCCAGCCCCAGGCACCGGTCGCGCTGACGCCGGCGCTGCCGGATCGACGTAACGCCGAGCTGCTGCTGCTCTGCTTTGCCTCCGTGATCACCGCGGTGGCTCTGCTCATCGTGGAGGCCAACCAGGAGCCGGGCTTGCGCTGGAATCTTGCCGTCTACCCGGGGGTATTGCTGGCACTGTTCACGCTCGCCCACGTGGCCATCCGGCGCTACGCCCGTTACGCCGATCCGCTGCTGCTTCCGGTGGTGGCGCTGCTCAATGGGCTTGGCCTGGTAATGATTTACCGGCTCGACCTTGCCGTCGGCACCGCCGACGCCGACGCGAACCCCGGCGCCGTCCAGCAGATGCTGTGGACGCTGGTTGGGGTGGCCGGTTTCGCGCTGGTGGTGGCTTTGCTAAAAGACCACCGCCAGCTCGCCCGCTACGGCTATATCAGCGGAGTCGCCGGCCTGGTATTGCTGACGATTCCGGTGATGCTGCCGTCATCGCTGTCCGAACACCACGGAGCCAAGACCTGGATCCGCTTGCCCGGCTTCTCCATTCAACCCGCCGAGTTCGCGAAGATCCTGCTGCTCATCTTCTTCGCGGCGGTGCTGGTGGCGAAACGGAGCTTGTTCACCAGCGCCGGCCAAAATGTGCTGGGCGTCAACCTGCCCCGGCCGCGTGACCTCGCCCCGCTGCTCGTGGCCTGGGTGGTCTCGGTTGGCGTGCTGGCGTTCGAGAAAGACCTGGGCACTGCGCTGTTGCTGTACGCGTCTTTCCTGGTGGTGGTCTACATCGCCACCCGGCGGTTCAGTTGGTTGGTCATCGGCTTGGCGCTGTTCGCGGTGGGATGTGTTGCGGCGTATTTCGTCTTCGGACACGTCCAAGCTCGCGTCCAAACCTGGCTGAATCCGTTCGCCGATCCGGAGGGCAGTGGATTCCAGATGGTACAGTCGCTGTTCAGCTTTGCCACCGGCGGCATCTTCGGTACCGGTCTGGCCGGCGGCCAACCCGGCTACGTGCCCGCGGCGTCGACCGACTTCATCATTGCCGCGTTCGGCGAAGAGCTGGGGCTGGTCGGGCTTACCGGCTTGCTGATGTGTTACATGATCATCGTCATCCGGGGTATGCGCACCGCGGTCGCGGTCCGCGACAGCTTCGGCAAGCTGCTGGCCGCGGGGCTGGCTGCCACGCTGGGTATTCAGCTGTTCATCGTCGTCGGCGGCGTGACCAGGCTCATCCCGCTGACCGGGCTGGCCACACCGTGGCTGTCCTACGGCGGGTCGTCACTGCTGGCCAACTATGTACTGTTAGCCCTGCTGATCCGTGTCTCGCACACCGCGCGCCGGCCACTGCGCACCCGTTCACGGCAACAAAGCTCGCCCACGGCGTCCACATCGTCCACGGCGTCCACTTCGTCAGTCGCCGGCACCGAGGTGATCGAGCCCGTGGTATGAACACTCCGCTGCGCCGCGTCGCGCTGACTTTGATGGCGCTGATCGTGCTGTTGTTGGTCAACGCCACCCTCACTCAAGTTTTCGCCGCTGACGGGTTGCGTGCCGACCCGCGCAACCGGCGGGTTCTGCTGGACCAATTTTCGCGCCAGCGCGGGCAGATCACCGCCGGCGGCCAGCTGTTGGCCTATTCCATGGCCACCGACGGCCGGATCCGTTTCCGGCGGGTGTACCCCAATCCCCTTCCGTACGCACCCATCACCGGGTTCTACTCGCTGCGGTTCTCCAGCAGCGGATTGGAACGCGCCGAGGATCCGGTGCTGAACGGATCCGACTCCCGCTTGTTCGGCCGCCAGCTGGCTGACTTCTTCACCGGTCGTGACCCACGCGGCGGCAACGTCGAAACCACCGTGAACCCACGGGTGCAGCAGGCCGGCTGGGACGCGCTGCAGCGCGGCTGCGGCGCAGGATGCCGGGGCGCGGTGGTAGCGCTGGAACCGGCCACCGGAAAGGTTCTCGCGTTGGTGTCGTCGCCGTCCTACGACCCGAACCTGCTGTCATCGCCCGACCCTCAGGAACAGGGTCGGGCCTGGCAGCAGCTCCGTGACAACCCGCACTCGCCGCTGATCAACCGCGCGCTCGGCGAAACCTACCCGCCGGGCTCGACGTTCAAGGTGATCACCACCGCGGCCGCGCTGCAGACCGGTGCCACCGAGAACGATCAGCTCACCGCGGCGCCGCGGATCCAGCTGCCCGGCACCAGCCTCACGCTGGAGAACTTCGGCGCAGCTGCGTGTGACGGCAGCGACCGAACCGTGCCGCTGCGGGTGGCCTTCGCCAGATCCTGCAACACCGCGTTCGTCCAGCTGGGAATCAGCACCGGGGCTACCGCACTCGGCAGCACCGCCCGGGCATTCGGCCTGGACAGGGTTCCCGAGCCCATCCCGCTGCAGGTCGGGCTGTCCACCATCGGCTCGATCCCCGACGCTGCCGCGCTGGGGATGTCGAGTATCGGGCGGAACGACGTCGCCGTCACGCCGCTTCAGAATGCGATGATCGCCGCCACCATCGCCAACGGCGGGCTGACCATGCAGCCCTATCTGGTGGCGAGCCTGGAGGGAGCCGACCTCGCCGACATCGCCGTCACCACGCCGCGCCAGCAGCGCCGTGCGGTGTCTGCGCAGGTCGCGGCTAAGCTAACGGACCTGATGATCGACGCCGAGAAAGCCATCCAGCAGGACGGGGCCATCCCCGGCGTGCAGATCGCCTCCAACACCAGCACCGCCGAGCACGGCGCCGACCCGGGTGGTACGCCGCCACAATCCTGGTACGTCGCCTTCGCCCCCGCGCACGCCCCGAAGGTTGCGGTCGCCGTGATCGTAGAAGGTGCCGCCGGGGAGGGGGCACGCTACGAAGGCGGTGGAATCAGCGGCGACCGGACCGGCGGTGTGCCGGCCGCGCCGGTCGGCCGGGCCGTGATCGAAACCGCGCTGCGGGGGAACTCGTGAGTCCGCGCGTGGGCGGGACGCTGTCCGGGCGCTACCGGCTGCAGCGCCTGATCGCTACCGGCGGGATGGGCCAGGTCTGGGAGGCTGTCGACAACATGCTGGGCCGGCGGGTGGCGATCAAGGTGCTCAAAGCCGAATTCTCCTCAGACCCGGAATTCATCGAACGGTTCCGGGCTGAGGCGCGCAACACCGCGATGCTCAACCACCCCGGCATCGCCAGCGTGCACGACTACGGCGAGACCGAGATGGACGGCGAAGGCCGCACCGCCTATCTGGTGATGG
>NZ_JBYCLE010000445.1:0-10981 GCF_057473765.1 Mycobacterium sp. TH-M106
TGAGCACCAACCGGTAGCCCATGTTCTCCATCAGCTTCTCGGCACGGCTTTCGATGGTTTGCGACGCCATCATCAGGTGCACCCAGTAGGCGCGGCCTTGCCGGCCGATGGAGTCGAGCACCTCCACCGCGGTCGGCATGATGCGGAACCACTCGTAGAACTCGTCGATCACGACGACCAGCATCGGAAGCGGCGCCATGTCCTGGCCGCGCGCCTGCATCCTGGCGCGGATCTCGTTGTACTCCTTGGCGCCGTCGACACCGGCGTTGTCACAGATCGTCTTGCGGCGGGCGATCTCGCCCCACATCGCCTCCAGGAATCGCTCCATCAACGCCTGGTCTTCTTCCAAGTCGGTGATGATCCGCGACACGTGCGGCACCCCGGCGAAGGGCTTGACTGCCGACCCGCCCTTGAGGTCGGCCAGTACGAACTGCAGCTCGTCGGGTGGGTGCCCCAGCAGCAGTGACTCGATCACCGTTCGCACCAGTGTCGACTTGCCCGAGCCGGTGGTTCCCGACATCACGCCGTGCGGGCCGTCACCCCCTTCGTCCAGCGACTTCATGTCCAGGAACAACAGCTCGCCGTTGTCGCGGTTGCCGAACGGCACCCGCAGCCGGGACCGGCTGAGCGGGTCGTGGCGGCCCGCCCACAGCTCGGCGAAGTCGATTCTTCCGGCGTCTTCGATGCCGTAGTAGGACAGGATGTCGCGGGCGCCGATATGGTGCGTGACCCGCTGCCCGATCTCCTCGTAAGCCTCGGCCAACCGCCAGTGCGCCATCCGCTGAGCAAACTGCTCCGCGTCTGCCGCGGTCAGCTGATCCGCCAGCGCAAAAAACCACTCGTTGTCGTCGATCACCATCAAGGTGTCACGGTCACGGGGCAGCGCGTGCATGATGCCCTTGCCGTCAAGCCGCAGTACCCGCTCGGGCACGCCGGTCCATTCCGCGGTGCCGGTCAGGTCGAAGAACGTCACCCCGTCGACGCCCTCTGTGGTGTTGACATACTCCCACTGCGGATCAGCAGCATCGCAGATGATCACGTGATGCGGGGTCGGTGTCTCCGCCGACGAACTGGCGTGTCGCGGCATGAACGACCCCCGCCCGGAGAACAAGTCGCCGTGCTCGGCGGCGAACTCACGAACCGACCCGTACACCATCCGCGCACTGCCCGCGGCATCCTGGCGTCGCGGATCACCGAAATGCGGCAGCCATTTCACCCAATCCCACTGCGCCACATCCGAACTGACGACGATCATCCGCACATGGTCCGGACCGTGTGAGAACGCCAGCTGACAGATGATCGCCCGGATCAGCGCCAGCACCTGCTCGCGGTCCCCCACCAGCGAGTACCACGGTTCGACCAGCAGCGACACCATCTTCGGCAGGTTGTAGACCACGCTCTGGTAGCGCCCGAACTCCTGCAGCGCCTTGCCGGTCACCGGCTCCAACTCGATGTCGGTGGGCATGTTCTGCGGCTCGCCCCAGGTCACCTCGGGCCGCGTCATCCCCACCCCCACCCGGGCCAACCCGAAGTTGAGGTCCTTGCCGTTGGGTTGACGCTCCCACATCCGGGCCGAGCCCACCGCCGCGGTCAACGTCACCGGCGCGGGGTGAAACCAGCGGTAGTTCGCGTCCATGCTCTCTGCCGACTCGGCCGCCGACTCGCGCAGCCGGTCCAGCATCAGCATGAACTGCGCCCGCATCGCGTCCAGTTTCGGCCGACTCAACTGCTGATTGCCGCCGCCGAAACGGCCACCGAACATCATCATGGCGACCCCACCGATCATGAAGATCGGGAAAATCGAGCCGGCACCCAGAAACATCCGCGACCCGCTTGCCACCGTCATCGCGACCATGCCGACCAGCAGTCCGACCACAAGCACTCCGACCACCACCAGCCACCAGGGCTTGCCCTCTGGCGGCGGGACGCTCAACGGCGTCGGCAAAACGATGTTCTCCGGCTTGACCGCCGGTGCCCGTTCCGGCGTCGGACGGGCAAATCCGCGTTTCACTTCGGCACCACCAGTTCTGCAGGGCTCTTGTCGGTCGGGAGCGAGTCGTGGCGCAGCAGGGCATCCTCTCGGGAGAGCGTCGGTCCCGGCGCCAGCAGCCTCAGCGCCACCCACGGTGCGGGAGTCGGGTCCTCGGTCAAGCCCAGCGCGGTGCGGGTCTCGCGGGTGTCGGGCACCCCGTATCGTGCGCCTGCGTGCGACAGCCACCATAGCGATTCGGTTGTCGTGGCGTCGGCTTCGTTGCCCGTCATCGCCACGAAGTTGGCATAGCCCGGGCCGAAATAGACGCGGTCGGCTTCGCGGCCGGTGGTGTCCACCTTCACCAGCGACACCACTTTGTGCATGTCACCGGCCCGCACCGGGATGGTGGGGCCGGACACAACCTGCACCCGGGCCCGGCTCTCACCGCCGGTGCGCTCCCACCACCAACAGGTGGCCGGGTTGTCCCGGATGTCGACCACGTTCAGCGGGCCGTCCGGGTAGGCCGACAAATCCAACCCGGATACCACCGGCATCTTCGCCAACGCCGGCGGCGCCACCACGGCCGGTCTGCCGTCGGGGTTGGAGCCGGCGTTCAGCAGAATCCTCGCCACCACCGACGACACCGTCTCCACGCCATCCGGCAACACCACCGAGTACTGCTGTGGCCCGGATAGCTGCGGCGTGACGAACACCGTTCCCACCGGCCCCGGCGCATCGGGGAAGCGGGCCGGAGCGCCGGCATCCGGCACGGCGGGCACCGACAATTCCGGCCCCACCGGCAACGCGTCGAACAATGCTCTGCTCATTGGTTTGGCCTGGTCAACCTGTTCCGGGGACAATCCCAGCGGTATCAGCACAGCGCGGTCGGCGGCGCTGATGCGCGACCGGCGATTCTGCCGGATCACCCACGAATCGTCACCATATCGCAGCACCACCGCGTCCTGCTCACCCAACACCCGGCGCCGGCCCGAGATGTCGGGAGTTCCGTCGATGACCGTCACCGTCACGGGTGACGGCGCACCCACTCCCCGGGTGTTCGTCACCGCGTCGCAGATCAGCCACGAGGACGACGCCGGGCTCCTCGGGAGAAACTCCGACGGTGCGCCCGGGATACCGACCAGCGGCCCGTGCGGCTGCTCGTCGATCTGGCTGGACCGCACCTTGTGCGGATTGTCGGGGCGCCCGGCAATCAGCCGCGCCGACGCCAAATTCAAAGCCGGGTACAACGTGTCGCCCACCCGGACGTACAGCGCACCGGAATCCCGGTCCGCGATGATCGGTGATTCGTTGCGTAGTTGGCCGGACGGACTCAAAAACGACCACAGCAATGCGCCCAGGCAGATGACCGCCGCCGCCGACACCGAGGCCACCACCGCCAGGGACTGCCTCCGGCCGGGTTCGATTTCCATGCGAACCTGCCAGCGGGTCAGCGCCATCGCGGTGCGCCGCGCCAGGAATTGGTAACCCGTCATCTGGGTGCGGGTCGACAACCCCAGACCGTAGCCGGGCCCCCGGTCTTCGTCAATCACGGTGGACCCCAATCCCGCCCGGTGCCCGGGTGTGCTGCGACCCGGGCGCGCTCTTGGCCGTCATCTGCTGCTCCTACCTGCTGAGATCCCCACTGCGCATGCTAGCGATGTTCGGTGACATCCGCTCGTCGGGCGGTGGCCGAACGGGCCAATCGGCGGGTTAAAACCGGCCGGTGGCGATACAACCGCACCAGACTGTGGTTTGTCTGGTAGCCACCCTGGAGATCACTTCGGTGCGCCGAGGTTTTCGTGTATGGTCGCGGCTGTGACCACGACCGACGGACACAGCGCTGAAACACACCGGGATTCGACGGGTCCGGCGGCCGGCTCGGTGGAGAACGAGCCCACGCACCGCGTCGGCTATTCCGCCCAGCTCGTCAACGTCGATATGGAGTCGGAGCAGGGTTACCGCACCGAGATCCACGGCGCCGACGACACCATCGACGTCGAGGCTTACGGCGGCGGGTTCGACCTCACCCGGCGCGCGACCGCTCCTAAGCTACGGGTGGGCCGCGACAAGTGGTTCAACCTGTTGTGGCTGATCCCGATCGGCCTCGTCGGGCTGATCGCGGCGATCGCTATCGGCAAAGGCATCCGCAACATGCCCGGCGTGGAGGAGTTCATCGCCCAGCACCCCGGTGCCGACGAGTCGACCGCCGGCCCGCCGGGGCTGCCGTGGTGGGCCAACTGGACGCACTTTTTCAACCTGTTTTTGATGATGTTCATCATCCGCTCCGGGATCCAGATCCTCTGCGACCATCCGCGCCTGTACTTCAGCCGCAACTCCACTCCCGGCAAGGACGAATGGCTGCGGGTGGGCCCGCCGGTGCCCAACGACCCGTACTGGACCGCCAACTCCGACACCGTCGCGCTGCCCCCGCAGTTCGGGCTGCCCGGCTTCCGGCATTCCATCGGGCTGGCCCGCTGGTGGCATTTGGGCGTCGACATGCTGTGGCTGCTCAACGGCGCCATCTTCTACGTGCTGCTCTTCGCCACCGGGCATTGGCGCCACATCGTGCCGACCAGCTGGGACGTCTTTCCCAACGCGTTGTCGGTGGCGATCCAGTACATGTCCCTGCACTGGCCGGCCGACAACGGCTGGGTGGCCTACAACGGACTGCAGCTGCTGGCCTACTTCACCACTGTCTTCATCGCCGCGCCCGCCGCACTGATCACCGGCCTGGGCATGTCACCGGCACTCTCGCAGCGGCTCGGCGTCATCAGCAAACGACTCAACCTGCAGGTCGCGCGCTCACTGCATTTCGTCGTGCTGGCCTACTTCCTGTTCTTCATCCTGACGCACGTCACGATGGTGTTCACCACCGAAGCACTGCGCAACCTCAACCACATGTTCGCCTCCCGCGATGACGATAGCTGGGTGGGCTTCGGGGTCTTCGCTCTGGCCATGACGGTCACGGCCATCGCCTGGGTTTGGGCCACCCCATTCACCATCAAGCACCCACGAGTGGTGCAGCGGGTCGGCTACGCGCTGGTCGGCCCGTTCCAGCGGCTACTGGAAAACCTCAACCCCAAGCCGGGCACCTTCACCGAAGCCGACATCTCGCCGTACCACTGGCGCAACGGCCGGCTCCCGGAGACCGTCGAGTATAAGGAGCTGGAGGCAGGCGACTTCAAAGACTGGCGACTCAAGGTCTACGGCCTGGTGGAGAACCCGATGGAGTTCTCGCTGGAGGACCTCAAGGCGCTGCCCTACCATGACCAGATCACCCAGCACATGTGCATCCAGGCCTGGTCCGGGGTTGCCAAGTGGGGCGGTGTGACGATGCAGACCATCATGGACATCGTCAAACCGCTGCCCGAGGCCAAGTGGGCCATCTTCTACTCGATGGGACTAGGCGCCACCGGCGGCATCTACTACAACGCACACCCCGTCGACCAGATGAGAAATCACATGTCGATGCTGGCCTACAACATGAACGATGAGCCGCTGCCCTACATGCACGGCAGGCCGCTGCGGCTGCGCAATGAGCTGCAGCACGGCTTCAAACAGGTGAAGTGGATCAAAGGCATCGAATTCGTCGCCAGCTACAAAGAGATCGGCAGCGGCTACGGCGGCTACAGCGAAGACCACAAGTTCTTCGGACGCCACCAGACGATCTGACAATCTGCCCGGGGCCTTGGCAAGTGAGCCTGGGCGTCGCGGCGCGAAGCGCTGCCCGACAGGTCGACCTCGATGTGCTGCGCGGCCCCGATCGGGTTGCCGTGAGCATCCAGGCGGCGCACCGCGTCACAGAACCAACAGACCGAGGAGCCAACACACGCGCCGCCAGCGGCGCATAAAAGGCCCGAGGTGGTTATACTCATCGAGTATGACTGGGCGTATGGGTGCGAAAGGGCAGGTTGTGATCCCGAAGTGGCTTCGGGATGAGGTGAACCTTCATCCTGGCGATGAGGTTGACTTCGAGTTGAGCAATGGGCTGATCGTCCTCAGGGCGTCGCGGCGGCCAGCCACGTTGGGGGGCCAGTTCGCGGGCAGCGGTATGGCGGCCCGGTTGCTCGAAGATCGCGCGCAAGAACCACGTTGAGCGTCTGCCTGGACTCGTGGGCGGTGCTGGCGTGGCTCGACGGGGAAGAACCGGCGCTGTCCCGCGTCAATGGCCTGCTCTGCTCGGGGCCGGTGATCAGCTGGATAAACCTGGTCGAGGTCTACTATCGATTGGAGCGCGACCACGACCGCGTGGTCGCCGATGAGACGCTCAGCGCGCTTCGCGCCACCCTCGTCCCGGACCTGCCGGGCACCGCCCGGATGGTTGCAGCGGCCCGACTAAAGGCCCGCGCCGCGATCGCTCTCGGTGACTGCTTCGCCGCTGTGACAGCCGCCGCCCACGGCCTCGTGCTACTGACCGGGGATCCGGAGCTGATCGACCTTGCCGAGCCGCCGTGCGTTGTCGAAGACCTCCGCGGGTAACAGCGGCGTTGGTCGTTCCGCTGGATATCAGCGATGTCGCTTGCTGCATGAGGCTCCGAGGCGAGTCCCCCCTCGTCACACGGGGCGATCCCACCGATCGCGCCAATTCCGTCGCCGCCGCCCATCCCGGGGTACCCTGACGGCCCGACCCGGGTACGTCAAATTCCGGTCCATGCGGCGTGCAGCCGCGCGGCAACGTCGATAATCTGAGCCTGTTGAGCCGGTGGACTGTCGATCTCGTCGGCGACGTAGGAAGCGATGAACCGTCGAATCTCGCCGTCGACACCGGCGACGACGCGCAGCACCTCACCACGGATCGACCGCGACGACACCTGGACGGTGATGTCTGAGGGCCGCGGTTTTGCCACGTCGATGATCAGCAGCAGTGGATCGGCGGCCCGGGCAGTGGCCCGCAACGCGATATCGCCGGCGACGATGAACCGCTGCTTGTCTAGGCGCAGGTCGACGAGCAGGTTGATGACCAGTGGAATGTGAATGGCAAACGTGATTGCATCGCCCAGGTTCCGGGTGACCTCAGGTTGCTGGATCTTCACCTTGGCGCTGACTCGGGCGATCTTGCCCGGCCCCTGACCGATGGGGGCCATCTCGAACTCGTCCCCCGCGATGACGGCGAATGCGGCGGCTATGCGCTCTTCGGTGACCGCAATCTCGAAGAATTTACGGCCGAACTCTTCGTAGGTCAGGTAGGTAAGGGCGTCGTGCTGTTGGTTGTGCTGGTGCATAGACCAATACTGGTCTACGCCTCAGACCTCGACGACTACGGCACCACCCATCTCACCGCCAGCGCATATCGCCGCGACGCCGAACCCGCCACCGCGCCGCCGCAGTCCGTAGACCAGAGCGGTCGCCATCCGCGCGGTCAGCGCCCACGGCGTCGAACAATACGGCCGCTGTCTTCCGGTTCGATCACGCCGCGGCCGGTCAGGTGTTCGATCAGCGGCTCCACGCCTGCCGCAAGGTGTTCCGCCATCGCGGTGCGGGCTAGCTCGCCATTGTGCGTTGCCAATGCGGCCAGCACCCGCCGGTGGTCGCGAACCGAGCGGTCCGGCCAACCGGCGATGCTGGGAAACACCGATTCGGGTGCGTAACGGGTGATCCGCGACATCAGCTGCGCGAGTTTCGGCGAATTCGCCGCCACGTTGATGGTCCGGTGGAAGTCGTGGTTCAGGCGCACCGTCCGTTCGTCGTCGTCACCGGTGTAGGCGTCTTCCAACTGGGCCTGGATCTCGTCGAGTTCGCGCAACTGGCGGTCGCTGATGCTGGCAGCGGCCCGGGCGGCGAGTTCGCCGCCGACATAGGCCTGGACATTCGCCACGTCCACCAGATCCCGCGCGGTCACCGGCAACACCACGAAGCCTCGGTGCGGTTGCTGGGCGAGCATCCCTTCGGCTCGCAGTTCCAACAGCGCCTCACGCACCGGGGTGACGCTGATACCCAGATCCGTCGCCAACTGGTCCAGCCGGACATACTCCCCAGCGGCGTAGGCACCATCGAAGATGCGTTTCCGGACGAAACTCGCGACCGTCTCGGAAAGCTGTGGCCGAGCGGCGAAGTCGGGGCCTGCGGGGCCTGCCATTGCTCAGACCCGGTACTCGGCGAGCAGCCGTCTGCTGATGATCTGCTTTTGAATCTCGCTTGTTCCCTCGCCGATCAGCAGGAACGGCGCGTCGCGCATCAGCCGTTCGATCTCGTATTCCTTGGAGTAGCCGTATCCGCCGTGGATCCGGAAGCTCTGCTGGGTGACTTCACTGCAGTACTCGCTAGCCAGGTACTTGGCCATTCCGGCGGCCAGGTCGTTACGTTCCCCGGAGTCCTTCAACCGGGCGGCGTTGACCATCATCAGGTGCGCAGCCTCCACCTTGGTCGCCATGTCGGCAAGCTGGAATGCGATCGCCTGATGCTCGGCGATCGGCTTACCGAATGTGCTGCGCTGCTGGGCATACCGCACAGCCAGTTCGAACGCGCGGATCCCCACCCCGCAGGCTCGCGCCGCGACGTTGACCCGCCCTACTTCGATGCCGTCCATCATCTGGAAGAAGCCCCGGCCGGGCGTGCCGCCGAGGATGTCGTCGGCGCTGGCCGAGTAGCCGTCGAAAACCAGCTCGGTGGTGTCGATGCCCTGGTAGCCCAGCTTGGCGATCTTGCCCGGGATCGTCAGCCCGGGCGCGACTTCCCCGAATCCGGTTGGCTTTTCGACGAGGAACGCGGTCAGGTTGCGATGCGGGGTGTCCGCCCCTTCGTCGGTGCGCACCAACACCGCGATGAGTGTCGAACTGGCGCCGTTGGTCAGCCACATCTTCTGGCCGTCGATACGGTAGCCGCCGTCGGGCGTGCGAGTCGCCCGGGTGCGGATTGCGGCGACGTCGGAACCCAGCTCGGGCTCCGACATCGAAAACGCGCCGCGTGTCTCGCCGGTTGCCATCCGCGGCAGGAATCGCTGCCGCTGTTCGTCGGTGCCGTGCTGGTAGATCATGTACGCGACGATGAAGTGGGTGTTGATCACTCCCGAAATGCTCATCCACCCGCGGGCCAGCTCCTCGACGCACAACGCGTAGGTGAGCAGGGACTCACCCAGCCCGCCGTACTGCTCAGGGATCATCAGGCCGAACAGACCCAGCTCGCGCATCTGGTGAACGATCGTCTCCGGGTAGGTGTCGGTACGCTCCAGATCGGCCGCGTTGGGCATAACCTCCTTTTCGACGAATTCCCGCACTGTTTCGATGATTTCCGTCTGGCTTTGGGTGAGGCCCAACGTCTGGGCGAGCTTGGTCATCCAACGCCACCTTCCGAGACCCTCTCGAAGACAGCGGCCAGGCCCTGGCCACCGCCGATGCACATGGTCTCCAGGCCGTAGCGCACCTGGCGGCGGGTCATCTCCCGCGCCATCGTCGCCAGCATCCGCGCTCCCGTCGCGCCGACCGGGTGCCCGAGCGAAATCCCGGAGCCGTGCACGTTGGTCCGCGTCACGTCGGATGCCCCGAATCGCCATTCGCGCAGCACCGCCAGTGCCTGGGCGGCGAACGCCTCGTTGAGCTCGATCAGGTCGATGTCGGCCAGCCGCAGGCCCGCTCCGGCCAACGCCGCCTCGGTCGCCGGCACCGGGCCGATGCCCATGACGGCAGGCGCCACGCCGGCGACCGCCCACGACACCAGCCGCACCAGCGGGGTCATCCCCAATTCGGCGGCCCGCTCCGGTGTGGTTACCACGCACATCGCGGCAGCGTCGTTTTGTCCGCTGGCGTTGCCTGCAGTAACCGTTGCCTCTGGGTCATCTTCTGCCAGAATGGGTTTGAGCTTGCCCAGCGTCTCAAGCGACGTGTCGGCGCGGGGGTGTTCATCGGTGTCGACGAGCTGCATGCGTTGCGCGCCGTGCCGGACCGGAACTGCGACAGGAATGATCTCGTCGGCGAAAACGCCCTGGTTTTGCGCGGCAACCGCTCGTTGGTGCGACGTCACCGCCAGTTCGTCCTGTTCCGTGCGGGAGATCCCGTACTGCCGGCGTAGATTCTCTGCCGTCTCCAGCATGCCTCCCCGCACCGGGTGGTAACGGCCGCCGGCAGTGGTGCGCCCGCGCGTCAGCCCGTCGTGAATGCGCACGCCGCCGCGAGCCCCGCCCCAGCGCATGTCGGTGGAGTAGAACACCACGTTGCTCATGCTTTCCGCGCCGCCGGCGATGACCACGTCGTCGACGCCACTGCCGACCTGCAGGCACGCCTGGATCACCGCCTGCAGGCCGGATCCGCACCGCCGGTCGACCTGCATGCCCGGAACGGTCACCGGCAGACCGGCGTCCAGGGCCACCACCCGCCCGATCGCCGGCGCTTCGGTGCTCGGGTAACAGTGGCCGAGAACGACGTCGTCGACAACCTCCGGGGAGATCGCGGTCCGCTCCAGCAGCCCCTTCAACGCCGCCACGCCGAGGTCGACGGCGGTCAACGACCTAAACACCCCGCCGTAACGGCCGATCGGTGTCCGGACCGGTTCGCAGATCACCGTGTCCCTCACATGAACCTCCCGCCGGTCACCTCGAGCACGGTGCCCGTCATGTACGAGGACAGATCCGACGCCAAGAACAGCGCGACACCGGCGACTTCGGCCGGCTCCCCGGCCCGTCCCATCGGTACCTCGGCGAGCTTGGCATCCCAGATACGTTGCGGCATAGCCTCGGTCATCGCCGAACGAATCAACCCCGGTGCGATCGCGTTGACCCGAACCCCGAGATGGGCGAGTTCTTTCGCGGCGGCTTTGGTCATGCCGACAATGCCGGCCTTGGCCGCCGAATAGTTGGTCTGACCGACCAGGCCGACCTTTCCCGACAGAGAGGACATGTTGACGATCACACCGCGCTTGTTCTCCCGCATGATCGCCGCAGCCAGGCGGGTGCCGTTCCAGGTGCCTTTCAGGTGCACTGCGATCACCTGGTCGAACTGGTCCTCGGTCATCGTTCGCAAGGTGGCGTCGCGGGTGATGCCGGCGTTGTTCACCATGATGTCCAGCCCCCCGAACCGC
>NZ_JBYCLE010000446.1:0-2850 GCF_057473765.1 Mycobacterium sp. TH-M106
TGTCGAGGAGCAGCTGGCTCAGGTAGGCGGTGCGCACCGGGTCCAGGCCGGAGTCCGGCTCGTCGCACAGGATGATCTGCGGGTCGAGCACCAGCGACCGGGCCAGACCGGCACGCTTGCGCATACCGCCGGAGATCTCACCGGGAAACTTGTTCTCGTCACCGGTCAAACCGACCATCTCGAGCTTCTCCATGACAATGTCACGGATCTCGCTCTCTTTCTTCTTGGTGTGCTCGCGCAGCGGGAACGCGGTGTTGTCGAAGAGATTCATCGACCCGAACAGCGCGCCGTCCTGGAACATCACGCCGAACAGGGTGCGGATCTCGTAGAGCTCCTTGGCGGTGCACTCCAGAATGTCGGTGCCGTCGATGATGATCGAGCCACGCTCCGGGCGCAGCAGGCCTATCAGTGACTTCAAGAAGACGGATTTGCCGGTACCCGAGGGACCCAGCAGCACGCTGACCTCACCCGGCGGGATGGTCAACGTGACATCTTCCCAGATCCGGGCCGGCCCGAAGGACTTGGTCAGCCCTTCTACCTCGATGGCAACACCCATTAGGCGGTCCTTCCGCGACGTTCGCTCTCCCCTGGGAACCCCAGAGGGCCGTGAGGCTTAGGTCACTGTAGCGCACGGGACCCGCGGGTGGTGGGCCTTGTCTGCCGAGAATAATTTCGGCTCAACCGGTCGGCGCCCAGTTGCCGTGGAAGCCCATCGGCACCCGCTGCGGCAGGTGCACGGTGGCCAGCGGCTCACACGTCGGGGCGTCGAGCAGCAGCAGCTGACCCTCGTCGCGGCCGCGGTGATAGCCGTAGCCGATAAGGATACCGTCGTCTTCGGCGCTTTCCCCTCTCGAGCCTCCGGGGCGGGGCACGAAGGACATCTCGCCGATCAGCAGATCCGGATCGAGAGGGGCGATCATGCTGGATCCAGCGGTGAAGTCGTGCTTGTACAGCGCCGTCGACATCTCGGATGCCCCACCGTCGACGAACCCGCCGTCGACGCCGACGGTGTAGCCGAAGCGGTGCTTGCCACCCAGCAGCGACTCGTTGATCCGGGGAAACTCCTGCGAGCGGTCATCGAGGCGGTCCGTGCTCACCGCGCCGGCGGCCAGGTTGACGGTCCACCGATCCAGGGTGGGGGCGCTGTCGCCGGGACCGCGCCGGTCGCGGTCGAACATCCGCTGGTAGCGCACCACGTCGAGCACCAGCACCTCGACACCGTCTCTGGTCTCGGAGTAGGCGTTCAGCGGATGGTAAACGTAGCAGGGTTCAATCTCGAACCACCTGATATCGGTGTTGCCGCCGTCGCGGGGCAGCACCCCGATCCGCGCGGGGTAGTCAGGATTCCATGCGTAGGGCATTCCAGCGGCAGGTCTGGTGTCGCGGTTGATCATCGCGGTGATCGGACTCGGCACCCGCACCCGGCCGACGAGCGACTGCAACACCAGCCGGGCGGGCAGTCGCAGCCAGCGCGGCACCGCCATCTGCGCCAGCTGGGCCGCGTCGAAGGTGACCGGCAGGTCGTAGATCACCACGTACTTCTCGGTCAGGGAGAAGTCGTGCATCATCGGCGAGCCGGTCACCTCGATGTCGACCGTGCGGCGGGCGTGTCCGGCGGTGTCGATCACCGAGTACTGCACGCTGTTTTTCCGGCATGGCCCAGCACATTGGTGTTGGCGCCGACGGAGAGCATCCCGGCGCGTGGGTTGAGCCGGGTCGGTGTGGGCTCGCCCAGGATGGCGCAGACCGCGGCGGTGCGGACCCAGCGGTTGCGGTACCAGCGGGCCTGTCCGTCGCGCAGGGCGACCCCGTGCACCATGCCGTCGCCGGTGAACCAGTGGTAGGTGGCCGGGTCGACCTCGGCGGCCGGGTTGGGGCCGTTGCGCAGGTAACGTCCGTCGAGGAACTCCGGGATCTGCCCGGTGACCGGAAGGTCGGTAGCGGTGAGCTCGGTGTGCACCGGGGCCAGGAAGCCTTCCAGGTACGGGTTGGTCGATTTCGCGGTGTCGGTGGTCGTCATCACTGAGCTCCTATAACGCTGTTATGACGGTGTTATGCACCGTACGCCTACAGACCCGGAAGATCGCCACCGCGGCCGGCACCTCGACAATGGCCGTGTACACGCATTTCGGCGGGATGCAGCAGCTGATCACTGCGGTCGCCGAGGAGGGGCTTCGTCAGTTCGCCATCGAGCACCCACACCTGTACCGGTTGATGTTCGGCACCACCAGCGCGCACGGCATCAGCGCCCCGGCACGCAACATGCTCACGCTCGCGGTGGGCGAGATCAGCGACCACTACCCGAGCTTCGCCCACGTGGTGGACGCGGTACACCGGTCGATGCACGCGCACCGGATCGCCGCCGGTTCACCCGATGACGGCGCCACCGCGGTGGGACCGGTGCTGGCGGCAATGACGTCGAACCTGCTGACCGCGCTGGGGGATACCCCCGAGCAGGTGGACCGGTCGCCGCGGTCGATCAGCGACCGCCCTATTTGACGGTAACGGTCGCGCCGGCGGCCTCGAGCTTGGTCTTGGCCTCCTCGGCGGCCTCCTTGGCTACCTTCTCCAGCAACGGCTTGGGAGCCCCGTCGACCAGGTCCTTGGCCTCCTTGAGGCCCAGCCCCGAGACGACTTCGCGCACGACTTTGATGACGCCGATCTTTTTGTCGCCGGCGGCCTCGAGGATGACGTCGAACTCGGTCTGCTCCTCGGCGGCTTCCGCAGCGGGCGCGGCGCCCGGGGCGGCGGCCGCAGCGACGGCGACCGGCGCGGCCGCGGTGACCTCGAAGGTCTCCTCGAACTTCTTGACGAAGTCCGACAGCTCCAACAGCGTCATCTCCTTGAAGG
>NZ_JBYCLE010000447.1:0-3338 GCF_057473765.1 Mycobacterium sp. TH-M106
ACTGGGTGCACCTGATGATGGCGTCGCAAACCATCGAAAGCCGTGCCGAGAAGCTGATGGAGAACATGGGCTACCGGTTGGTGCTCAAGGCGCAGACCGCCGGCGCGGCGCAGGCCGCCGGCGTGCCGAATGCGGTGAATCTGCCGAGCCAGGCCGGGTTGGGTTATTTCCGCAAGAGCGGTGAGGAAATCATCCGATTCCAGGCGGAGTTCCTGTGGCGCGACTACCGCCGCGGCGGGCTGTTCGACGACGAACAGCTGCCGATGGTGCATGCCGCCGACTACATCGCGCCGCAACTGTTCACCACCGCCTTCACCCCGCGAGAGGTGAGCGGGGTCGCGGCCCAGATCGAGGCGGCCGAGGAGGCCGTACCGGGCAGTGCGGCCAGCGTCCAGCCGGACGGCTCCGCCGAGGCGGCTCAAGAGACCCAAGAGACCGAAGAGAACCGGGAGGAGGAAGACGCGATCCGGATACCGAAGGTCGGCACGGTGATCATCGACCAGCTGCGCCGCATCGACTTCGAGCCCTATCGGTTGTGGCAGCCGCCACTGGACGTGCCGATAGCCGTCGAGGAGTTGGTGAACCGCTATCTAGGCCATCCCTGGCAACAGGACTACGGCACTCGCAAGGACCTGGTATTCCCGATCGGCATCATCGACCGGCCGTTCAAGCACGACCAGCCGCCGTGGACCGTGGACACCTCCGGCCCCGGTTCGAACGTGCTGATCCTGGGCGCCGGGGGGTCGGGCAAGACCACGGCGCTGCAGACGCTGATCTGCTCGGCCGCGTTGATCCACACCCCGGAACAGATCCAGTTCTACTGTCTGGCCTACAGCGGTACCGCACTGACCACCGTGTCCGGGCTGCCGCACGTGGGCAGCGTCTGCGGGTCCACCGACCCGGACGGCGTGCGCCGCACAGTAGCCGAATTGCTGGCGCTGATGAGGGGACGCAAACGCAGCTTCCTCGAGCACGACGTGGCTTCGATGGCGGTATTCCGGCGTCGCAAGTTCGAAGGCGCGCCCGGGCAAGTGCCCAACGACGGCTTCGGCGATGTCTACCTCGTGATCGACAACTACCGGGCGCTGTCCGAGGACAACGAGGTGCTCGTCGAGCAGGTCAACCAGATCATCAATCAGGGGCCGTCCTTCGGGGTGCACGTGATCGTCACCGCCGACCGTGAGTCCGAGCTGCGACCTCCGGTGCGCAGCGGTTTCGGATCCCGGGTGGAGCTGCGGTTGGCGGCGGTGGAGGACGCCAAGTTGGTGCGGTCCCGGTTCGCCAAGGACGTCCCGGCCAAGCCGGGCCGGGGCATGGTCGCGGTGAACTATGTGCGGCTGGACAGCGATCCGCAGGCGGGCTTGCACACCCTGATCGCCCGGCCGGCGATGAGCGACGCTCCAGAAGGGATATTCGAGTCCGACAGCGTGGCCGCTGCCGTAAGCCAGGTGGCGGTGGGTCGGGTCCGTCCGGTGCGTAGGCTTCCGGCGCGGTTCGGGCTGGAGGAGGTCCGGGCGGTCGCAGCGGCAGACCAGCGCGAGGGAGTGGGCGTCGGCGGGATCGCCTGGGCCATATCGGAGCTGGATTTACGGCCGGTGTATCTGAACTTCGCCGAGAACGGCCACCTGATGGTGACTGGACGACGCGAGTGTGGGCGGACCACGACGTTGGCCACCATCATGCGTGAGATCGAGCGGGTTTATGCCCCCGGCGCCAGCACCGCGCCGGAAACGTCAGACCCGTCCGCACAAGTGTGGCTGGTCGATCCGCGCCGTCAGCTACTGACCACACTGGGGCCTGACTACGTGGAGAAGTTTGCTTACAACATGGACGGCGTGGTCGCGTTGATCAGCGAGTTGGCGACCACGCTGGCCGGACGCGAGCCGCCCCCCGGCCTGTCGGCGGAGGAGCTGCTGGCGCATGCCTGGTGGACCGGGCCGGAGATTTTCTTGATCATCGACGATGCCCAGCAGTTCCCGCCGGGCTTCGACTCGCCGTTCCAGAAGGCCGCACCCTGGGTGACCCGGTCGGCGGATGTGGGGTTGCACGTGATCGCCACCCGCACTTTCGGTGGCTGGTCGTCAGCGGGCAGCGATCCGCTGCTGCGGGCCCTGCACCAGGCCAATGCGCCGCTGCTGGTGATGGATGCGGACCCGGACGAGGGTTTCATCCGCGGCAAGATGAAGGGCGGCCCGCTGCCCCGCGGGCGCGGGCTGCTGATGGCCGAGGACACCGGTGTGTTCGTCCAGGTTGCGGCCACCGAGTTGCGCGAGGCGCCGGCCCGCGAGCGCGCCGCCAGTCCAGCGGGATGAGCTCTTGCCGAAACAGCCGGACCGTCGCAGTGTTACCAGTTCCGAGGGCTAGGTGAATAATTGTTGCCAGCGGGTGAACAGTTGGCGTTGTAGGCGGCGTCGACCGGAGCGGGCATCTATGCTTTCGTTCCGGAGCGACTGTCAAAAGGCGAGCATGAGGAGGAACCCCAATGTCGTTCGTGACCGCACAACCGGAGGCGCTGTCTGCTGCGGCCGCCAATCTCAGCGGTATCGGGTCGGCGCTGAGCGCCCAGAACGCGGCTGCGGCCGCCCCGACCACCGGAGTGTTGCCGCCTGCGGCCGATGAGGTGTCGGCGCTGACCGCTGCACAGTTCGCAGCGCACGCGCAGATGTATCAGCAGATCAGCGCGCAGGCTGCAGCCATCCACGAGATGTTCGTGGCCACTCTGAACAGCAGTGCGGGCTCGTATGCGGCCACCGAGGCCGCCAACGTGGCCGCGACGAGTTGAGCAGGTTAGGAGCTTTTATGCATTTCAGACCGATCGGCCGGTACGCTATGGCATAACCCGCAGCTATACACCAGCGACAAGAACCAGCGACAAGAACCAGCGACAAGAACCGGCCAAATGACCGGCCACCATCGATGGTTTTCAGTTAAGGAGACACTGATATGCCTACGCGTTTTATGACTGATCCGGATGCGATGCGGTCGATGGCGGGCCGTTTCGACGTGCACGCTCAGACCGTGGAGGACGAGGCCCGCAAGATGATGGCGTCGTCGGAGAATATCTCCGGTGCGGGGTGGGGTGGTCTTGCCGAGCGGACCTCCTACGACACGATGGGGCAGATGCAGACGGCGTTTCGCAACATCGTGAATATGTTGCACGGGGTGCGTGACGGTTTGATCCGCGACGCGAACAACTATGAGCAGCAAGAGGCTGCTTCCCAGCAGATCCTGTCGAGCTAGCGGAGAGCGAAAGGAGACTTAGGATGTCGATCAATTACCAGTTCGGTGACGTCGATGCCCACGGTGCGTTGATTCGTGCGCAGGCGGCGTCGTTGGAG
>NZ_JBYCLE010000448.1:0-1176 GCF_057473765.1 Mycobacterium sp. TH-M106
TCCACGTCGACGGTGCGCCACCTGGAAGTGGTCGCGCTGACCCCGGCTCGGCTGCTGCTCGTGGTGATCACCGACTCCGGCCGGGTGGACCAGCGCATCGTCGAACTCGGTGACGTCGTCGACGACCACCAGCTCGCCCAGCTGCGGGAGTTGCTCGGCACCGCGCTGGAGGGCAAGAAGATCTCGTCGGCGTCCGTCGCGGTGGCCGACCTGGCCGGGCGGCTGGACAGCACTGGCGGCCTGTCCGACGCGGTCGGCCGGGCGGCGACCGTGCTGCTGGAGTCGCTGGTCGAACACAGCGAGGAGCGCCTGCTGCTGGGCGGCACCGCCAACCTGACCCGCAATGCGGCCGACTTCGGCCATTCGCTGCGGTCCGTCCTGGAAGCCCTGGAAGAGCAGGTGGTGGTGCTGCGGTTGCTGGCCGCTCAGCAGGAAGCCGGTAAAGTCACGGTGCGCATCGGTCACGAGACCGAAGCCGAGGAGATGGCCGGGACCTCGGTGGTGTCCACCGCCTATGGTTCCTTGGGTACGGTCTACGGGGGGATGGGAGTGCTGGGACCCACCCGGATGGACTATCCGGGAACTATCGCCAGTGTCGCTGCGGTTGCAACGTACATCGGTGAGGTGCTCGGGGCCCGCTAACGGGACGGGACGGTTCGGGAAGATTCGGGAAGGTTCGGAAGGTTTCAGCGTGGCACGCGATTATTACGGCCTGCTGGGCGTGGACAGAAACGCCAGCGATGCGGAGATCAAACGCGCCTACCGCAAGCTGGCCCGCGAGCTGCACCCCGACGTCAACCCCGACGAGGCGGCGCAGGCGAAGTTCAAGGAGATCAGCATCGCCTACGAGGTGCTCTCCGACCCGGAGAAGCGGCGCATCGTCGACCTGGGCGGCGACCCGCTGGAAACCGCGGCTGGCGGTGCTGGTAATGGCTTCGGCGGTTTTGGTGGGTTCGGCGGTCTCGGCGACGTGTTCGAGGCGTTCTTCGGCGGCGGCGTAGCAGGCTCGACCTCGCGCGGCCCGGTCGGGCGGGTCCGGCCGGGGTCGGACTCGCTGCTGCGGATGCGGTTGACGCTCGCCGAGTGCGCCACCGGGGTGACCAAGCAGGTCACCGTCGACACCGCGGTGCTGTGCGACCGCTGCCAGGGGCGGGGCACCAACGGCGACACCAAGCC
>NZ_JBYCLE010000449.1:0-2011 GCF_057473765.1 Mycobacterium sp. TH-M106
AGCAGCGCCCGCACCCGCCGCTGCGTGCGACGATCCGACGTCGGCAACCCGAAGAACCCCGCCAGCCTGCGGCCCTGCGGCAGGCCGGCGGGCGACGCCTTGCGGATCACCCGCAGCGTCGCCGCGTCCCAGGCCCGGGCCAGCGACACGGTGTCGGAGCGCAGCGCCCGGGGATCACCGGGCGCGGCGAACACCACGCCGGGCACGTTCAGCGTCGCCGCCGGCTGCTCGGCTGGGGGCGCGGTGACGCTCGGGAAGATCGCCACCGCCGCGGTGATTCTGGCCGGCATCGCGGCTGTGGCGAACACCGCGGCCGACCCGCCGAAGCCGTGGCCCGCCACCGCGAGCTTGCTGGGATGCACGCTGATCTTGCCCGGACCCAGCCGCACACCGGTGGCGATGTCCAGGGTGGCGCCCAGGTCGAACGCCAGGTTGAGCACCGAGGGCGCCAGCCCCCGCTCGGTGTCGGGCGCGGCGGCGACGATGCCCCACGACGCCAGGTGCTCCAGCAGCCCCGAATAGTGCCCGACGCCGGTGAGCCAGTCGTGGCCGAATGCGACGGCCGGGAGCTTGCGCCCCGCCTCCGGCGTGTACACCACCCCGGGCAGGCCGGCAAAGGCCAGGTCACCGCGGAGCACGCGGTGCGGGCCGGGTCGGGTCAACGTGGCGAACAGGGTGCGGGGGCGGGCCACCAGTCGACGGTAGCGCACCACGGCGCGGTGTCGATCGCTCAGATGAGGCCGAGGTACGCCGCAGCCGGGCTGCGGTCGCCGATCGGACCATCGGCAATCACTTGCATTCTGGCGCCAGCGGCGCCAGGATGGCGCTATGCCCAGTGTGCAGATAAAGGACGTCCCCGAAAACACCCACCGAGTACTGCGCGAGCGCGCCGCCCGGGCTCATCAGTCGATGCAGGAGTACCTTCGCAGCCGATTGATCGCCGAGGCGAGCCAGCCGACTCTCGACGAGGTCTTCGACCGGGTTGCCGCGCGTCGTGGCGGCTCGGTGTCGTTCAACGCGTCGGCGAATCACGTCCGGGAGCAGCGTGATCGTCGTTGACGCGAGCGTATTGACGGTCGCTCTCGGTGACGACGGCAACGACGGCCGGTGCGCTCGGGAGCGGTTGGTCGGGGAGACCTTGGTCGCTCCGGAACTCATCGATCTCGAGGTCACTTCGGTGTGGCGCCGCCAGGTTGCCGCGGGGCTCATGCCCGCCCGGCGTGCCGCCGACGCGGTCTCCGACCTGGCTGACCTGCCGCTGCGCCGGTCGTCGCACCGGCCGCTATTGAGCCGCATCTGGCAGTTGCGGCAGGTCGTCACCACCTACGATGCCGCGTACGTCGCATTGGCTGAGGCCCTGAAAGTCTTGCTGGTCACGGTGGACGAGCGGCTGACGCGGGCTCCCGGCCTCAGATGTGAATTCGAGGTTCTGGCCTGACAGGTCGGCTGGTAATCCCTGAGTCTGCACTACCCTGATCGGTTATGTGCGGAATAGTCGGCTACGTCGGGCAGCGACCGGCCCGCGACGTCGTCGTCGAGGCACTGCGCCGGATGGAGTACCGCGGCTACGACTCGGCGGGCATTGCCGTCGTCGACGGCGAGGACGGCGCGTCTCCGGGTGGGCGGCTGACCGTCTGCCGCCGCGCGGGGCGGCTGGCCAACCTGGAGCAGGCGCTGGCCAACACCGACCCGGCGGGGCTGCGCGGCCACACCGGGCTGGGGCACACCCGCTGGGCCACCCACGGGCGTCCGACCGACCGCAACGCGCACCCGCACCACGACGCGGCCGGCAGGTTCGCCGTCGTGCACAACGGCATCATCGAGAATTTCGCCGCGCTGCGCCACGAGCTGGAGGGGGAGGGGGTGGAGTTCACCAGCGAGACCGACACCGAGGTGGCGGTACACCTGCTGGCCCGCCAGTACCGCCGCGGCGACACCGCCGGCGACTTCGTGGCGTCGGCGCTGGCGGTGCTGCGCCGGCTGGAGGGCCACTTCACCCTGGTGTTCGCCA
>NZ_JBYCLE010000450.1:0-14302 GCF_057473765.1 Mycobacterium sp. TH-M106
TTGGCGATACCGGGCAGGTGGAAGACGTTCTTGGCCACCTTGTCCAAGATGAGCATGTCGGCGGGGTTGCGCATGTCGTGATCGGTCTCGATCATCAACAGTTCGGGGTTCATCCGGGCCTGGGAGAAATGCCGCTCAGCGGCGGCATAGCCGACATTGGCCGGGGCCGCCGCGGGCAGATAGCGGCGGGCGTCGTAGCTTGTCTTGTAGCCCGGCAGAGCCAGCAGCCCGATCAGGGCGATCGCGCAGGTCACCACCAGGATGGGCCCCGGCCATCGGACGACGGCGGTGCCGATGCGGCGCCACTCGCGGGTCCGCATGGTGCGTTTGGGCTCGAAGAGGCCGAAGCGGCTACCAATGGTCAGCACGGCGGGGGCCAGCGTGAGCGAACCGGCCAGCGCGACGAGGACGCCGAGTGCGGCCGGGATGCCGAGGCTCTGAAAGTAGGGCAGCCGGGTGAAGCTCAGGCAGAATACCGCGCCCGCGACGGTCAGACCGGACCCCAGGATGACATGCGCGGTCTCGTCGAACATGGTGTGGAAGGCGTGTTCGGTGTCCTGGCCGGACTGCCGCGACTCCTGATAGCGGCCGAGGAAGAAGATCACGTAATCGGTGCCGGCCGCGATCACCAACAGGGTGAGCAGGTTGGTCGCATACGTGGAGAGCCCGACGATTCCGGTGTTGGCGAGGAAGGCGACGACCCCGCGCGCCGCTGCCATCTCGACGAGCACCGTCAGCAGCGCGAGGATCATCGTGGCCACCGACCGGTAGACGAAGAGCAGCATCACCGCGATCACCACGATGGTGATCGCGGTGACCTTCACGGTGCCCTTGCTGCCCACGTTGAACTGGTCGGCGATCAGCGGTGCGGCCCCGGTGACGTAGGCCGTGACGCCGGGTGGCGCCGGCGTCTGCGTGACGATGCTCCGGAGGGCGTTGACGGACTCGATCGCCAGCGCCTCCCCCTGGTTGCCGGTCAGATACACCTGGACATACGCCGCCTTGCCGTCGCTGCTCTGCGCGCCGGCCGCCGTCAGGGTGTCACCCCAGAAGTCCTGAACGTGCTGCACGTGCGTGGTGTCGTCGGCGAGCTTGTGGATCAGGTCGTTGTAGAAAAGATGGGCGTCGTCACCGAGCGGTTTGTCGCTTTCCAGGACGATCATCGCCACGCTGTCGTAGTTGAACTCGTGAAACACCTCGCCCATGCGTTTCATGGCCCGCATCGACGGCGCGTCGGCGGGACTCATCGCGACGTTGTGCAACTTGCCGACCTCTTCCAGCTTCGGCACGGCGGTGTTGGTGACCGCGGCCAGCGCCAGCCAGAACAACAGGATCGGCACCGAAAGCCGCCGAATGGTGCGCGGCAGGAAGGAGTTTCGCGATTCGTGGTGGTTGCTCATCCGGACTTGTCCAGGCAGAAGGTGTAAGCGTTCACTGCGTTGACCGTCCTTTCGTCCTTGACGGCGCCGTTGACGATGATGCGACAGCCCAGGAAGTCGCTGTTGCCCTGGGCCACCAGGTTTCCCATCACCGCCGGCTCGGTGGTGGTGATCGTGTACGACCACGGCAGGGGTACGTTCACCACCTGCTGCGGTTGGGCGTCGACGTCGAGGTAGTTGATCGTCGCCGTGCTGCCCGGTGCGCCGAAAACCTCGAGCACCATCTGCTTGGGGTTGAACGGGATGATGTCGTTGGAGATGCCGCCGGCGCCGGACGTGCCGTGCTGGGCGCCGAAGGCCCCGTTGAGCCGGTACATCGCAAACCCCGCGACGCCCACGACGACGATGGCGACCAGCACCATCCACCGTCGCCTGACCAGCCTGGTCACTGAGACTCGTTTCACCTGATTAACGCCTCGACATCCGACAGCTAAACGGTACGGTACCGGACTGTTCCATGACAACGATTCCGGTCGACGTCAGCCCGTGAGCCGGGTGAGGCTGGGGACGAGGACGTCGTCGACCAGCGCCTGCACGGTGCGCCCGGTCGGGGGGCGGTTCTCGATGATGGCGCGGAAGACGAGGTAGCCCGGCAACACGTCCCAGAGCTCGTCGTTGACGGCTGCCCGGTCGATCTCGCCGCGGTCCACGGCCTGCTGCACGATGTGGCTGATCAGCGCTTTGCGCTGGTCGACGAACTGGCGTTGCATGACGTCGTTGAGCGCACTGTTGCGCGACACCTCGACGAGCACCGCGCGGATGGTGCCTGCGTGCCGGCGGGCGTGTTGGGCGATCACCTCCCCCAGCCGCAGCAGATCCCCCCGCAGGCTGCCGGTGTCCGGCGGGACCGCGACCTGTCGGGTGCCCTCGATGAATGCGGCCAGCACCAGCTCGGCTTTCGACGGCCAGCGCCGGTACACGGTGGCCTTGCTGGCGCGGGCGGTGGTCGCTACCGCATCCACCGTCAACCGGTCGTATCCGTGTTCTTGCAGCAGCCGCAGCGTCACCGCGAGCAATTCGGCCTCCCGCGCCGACCACGGGGATGGCGCGCTCGCGCGGTCGGCGGTCCGGGGCACGGCGTCCACGGTATGAAGTATCGCGCATGCTCGTACAGGCGCCCGCCGCATCCGTGTCGTGCACGGCTGCGATGATCTGCTGCGCTACCGTGAGCGATGATGACCCACACCACCACCAGGCTCACCAGTGACGCGCTGGCGTTTCTCACCGAACGCCATCTGGCGATGCTGACCACGCTGCGCGCCGACAACTCCCCGCACGTCGTGGCGGTGGGCTTCACCTTCGACCCCACCACCCACATCGCCCGAGTGATCACCACCGGTGGCTCGCAGAAGGCACTCAACGCCGAGCGCGGCGGGGTGGCCGTGCTCAGCCAGGTCGACGGGGCACGCTGGCTGTCGCTGGAGGGCGCGGCCAGCGTCAGCAGCGCAGCCGACGCTGTTCGCGACGCCGAGTTGCGCTACGCCCAGCGCTATCGAACGCCGCGGGTCAACCCGCAACGAGTGGTGATCGAAGTCCAGGTCGAGCGGGTGCTCGGCTCCTCGGATCTGCTGGACCGGGGATAAAGCTGACGCCTACGACACCGGCACCACGATCAGCTCGTGCGGCCGGTTGTTGAGCGGTTCGCTGCCGTGCTCCGTCACCACCACGATGTCCTCGATGCGGGCGCCCCACCGGCCGGGGAAGTAGATTCCGGGTTCGACGGAGAACGCCATGCCCGCAACCAGCGCCAGGTGATTGCCGGCGACGATGTAGGGCTCTTCGTGCACCGACAGCCCGATGCCGTGGCCGGTGCGGTGCACGAAATACTCCCCCAGCCCGGCACCGGCCAGCACGTCGCGGGCGGCGGCGTCGACCTGCTCGGCGGTCACCCCCGGACGGACCACCGCGACCGCCGCACGCTGAGCGGCTTGAAGCACTGAATAGTGCTGTGCCACTTGTGCACTGGGTTGCCCGAGGCTGTAAGTCCGCGTCGAGTCGGAATGATATCCGGGATCCCACGCACCGCCGATGTCGACGACGACGACATCACCTGCCCGCAGTTCGCGCTCGGAACACTCGTGATGGGGGTCGGCGCCGTGCGGCCCGGACCCGACGATGACGAAGGCGACTTCCGAATGTCCTTCGGCGACAATGGCCTTGGAGATATCCGCGGCGACGTCGGCTTCGGTGCGGCCGGGCGCCAGGAACTGTGCCACCCGGGCGTGCACTCGGTCGATAGCTGCCCCGGCTTTGCGCAGCGCGTCAATCTCACTGGCGTCCTTGATCATCCGTAGCTCGCGCAGCACCCCGGTGGCCAGCACCGGCGCTGCACCGAGCACCTTCGCGAGCGGCAACAGGTGCATTGCCGGCATCGACTCGGTGACCGCGCAGACGCCGGGAGCCCCGCCCAGCGCATCGGCGACCAACCGGTAGGGGTCGGCGCCGTCGACCCAATCTCGCACCGACAAGCCGAGATCCGCTACCGCGGAGGCTTCAAGGGAGGCTAACTCCAGCCGCGGCACCACCATCGTCGGTGCACCGGAGGCGGGCAGCACCAGCGCGGTGAGCCTCTCGAAAGTCTGCGCGCGAGACCCGATCAGATACCGCAGATCGTAGCCCGGGGTGATCACCATGCCGGCCAGGCCGGCGGACGCGCCAGCGGCGGCCGCAGCGGCCAGCCGGCGGGCATAGACCGCGCTGTCGAACCGGTGAGCAACCACAACCCTTAGGCTAACCTGACCGTCGTGCCCTCCCCCGTGCTGCTGCTCGACGGTGCCAGCATGTGGTTTCGCTCTTTCTTCGGAGTGCCGTCGTCGATCACCGCGCCGGACGGGCGGCCGGTGAACGCGGTGCGCGGCTTCCTGGACACCGTTGCCGCCCTGATCACCCGGCATCGGCCCGCCCGGATGGTGGTGTGCCTGGACGTGGACTGGCGACCGCAGTGGCGGGTGGACCGTGTCCCGTCGTACAAGGCACACCGGGTCACCCAACTTGACCCGGACGGCCGGACCGACGTCGAGGAAGTCCCCGACGAGTTGACCCCTCAGGCCGAGATGATCATCGACATCCTCGCCGCGTTCGGCATCGCGACCGGCGGCGCACCCGGATTCGAGGCCGACGACGTGCTGGCGACCCTGGCCGCCGCCGAACGCCGCGATCCGGTGATCGTCGTCAGCGGTGATCGGGACCTGCTGCAGGTGGTCACCGACCGGCCGGTCGAAGTCCGGGTGCTCTACCTGGGGCGGGGGCTGGCCGGGGCGACGCTGTTCGGTCCTGCGGAGGTGGCCGAGCGTTACGGGCTGCCCGTCGACCGGGCCGGGGCCGCCTACGCCGAGTTGGCGCTGCTGCGCGGCGACCCGTCTGACGGGCTGCCCGGCGTTCGGGGCATCGGTGAGAAGACGGCCGCGGCGTTGTTGACTCGTTACGGCTCGCTGACGGCGATCCTGGCGGCCGTCGCGGACCCGACTTCGTCAGTGCCGAAGGCCGCCCGGGCAGAACTGCGGGCGGCCAGCGACTACCTCGAAGCCGCGGGACCGGTGGTGCGGGTGGTCACCGACGCGCCGGTCACGTTGTCGACGCCGTCCGATGCGCTGCCGCGGGTCGCCGCCGAGCCGGCCCGCGCCGCCGACCTAGGCGTCCAGTTCGGAGTGGGGTCATCGATTGCCCGGCTGAGTACGGCACTTGCGGGTCTGCCGGCCTCACCGGCCGGCGATCATCTGGGCCGGCCGACCTCGTAGGTGCCTGAATTGTCCTGGAAGGTCACCGTCACCTGACGCGTGGTGCCGTCGATGCTGACCTCGCAGTTGAAGGTGTCGCCCTTTTTGACGACGGGGCTTTGACCGTCGTTGCATCTGACGTCTTTGACGTTCTTGGCCCCGTAACCGTTGGTCTGGTCGGTGAGGATCTGCTGCACACCGGCTTGCGCCTTGTCGATGTCCAGTTTGGTGGTCACGAAGAAGCCGGGTCTCCAGAAGCCGAGCACCAGCACGGTCAGGGCGACGATCCCGAGGAACGCCGCGGTCACCGCGCCGATCACGGCGGTCGAGCGCTTGCCGGCCTCCTCGGCTTGCCCGTACTGGCCGGGCTGTTGCGGGTACTGCCCGTACTGGCCGGGCTGCTGCGGGTACTGACTGTACTGCCCCGGCTGACCATATTGCGCCGGCTGACCGTACTGTCCCGGCTGGGCGTACTGGGTGGCCTGGTCGTACTGGCCGGGCGGCGGGTACGGCCCGTACTGGCCGGGTTGCGTATAGGGTGTCGGCTGCTGGCCGTGGGGCTCCGGGTGCGGGTAGCCGGGTGTGGCCGACGGATACGGCGCCGCGGGGTATGCCGTCAGCGGCTGCTCATACTGCGGGTACTGCGACGGGGTGTAGGCCGGCGGCTGCCACTGCTGCTCCGGACCCTGCCCGGAACCCTGCTGCTCCTCCCCCGGATCGGTCGGGGCAGGCTGCCAGGGCTGCGTGGGGTCGTACCCCTGCGGTCCGCTCATCTCGTTGCTCAGTCCTCTCCCGTGCCGAACGCTCGCCGGGTATACACCGTAGCGTGGTTCAAGCCTACCCGGCATCAACAGCGACGACGCCACGCAGAATCGTGCCGATCGCTGCTTTCGCGGTGACCCGCAACGCGGGCTCGGGACTGGCGTTGCGCACCTGGTCCAACAGATCGAGCAACTGTCGGCACCAGCGCACGAAATCCCCGGCCGACAGCGGCGACCTCGGGGCGCCTCCCGCTTGCGGGGGACTGCCCGAGGCGGCCAGCGCGGCGGCCAGGTCACCGTTGTTGGCCCAGCGGTACGCGGCGGTGACGAACCCGTCGTCGGGTTCACGGCCGGGCGCGATCCGGTGCCGCTGCTCGTCGGCCCGCAGCGCCGCCGACAGCCTGCGGGTCTGCTGCAGGGCGCGGCGCACCGGCACGCTGGGCGGTTCCCCACCTGCCGACCCACCTGCGCCGCCCCCGTCACCGCCGCGCGACTCGTAGAGCACAGCCGAGACCACCGCAGCCAACTCGGCCGCGGTCAACCCGCCCCACACCCCGCTGCGCAGGCACTCGGCGACCAAAAGGTCGCTCTCGCTGTAGATCCGGGCCAGCAGCCGACCGTCGTCGGTCACCTGCAGGACACTCTCATCGGCCGAGCTGGCCCGGATGAACCCGCGTTCGGTGAGCAGGTCGACGATCCGGTCGAAGGTGCGGGCCAACGAGTTGGTAGCGGCCGCCACCTTCTGGCGAAGCTGCGCGTTGTCACGTTCGATGCGCAGGTAACGTTCGGCTGCGGCGATCCCGGCGTCGCGGTCCGGCGCCCGGTGGGCGGGATGACGACGCAACTGTTCGCGCAACGAGGCCAGCTCCGGGTCAGCGTCCGGGCCGTCTCCGGTCCGCACGCCGCGCCGCCTGCGCTCAGGCGCGACCGTCAGGTCGCCCACGTCGGCCAGGTTGGTCACGGCCGCGCGCAGCGCCGAGGCAACGTCTCGGCGGACCCGCGGCTGGCGGTGTTCCACCCGCTTGGGCAGGCTCATCGACCCCACCGGTGTCCAGCCCCCGGCGCCCGGAGAGTCGGCGGACGAGATCCGACCGGCCCAGCGGTTTTCGGTCAACACCAGCGGCCGCGGCTCGAGGCTGTCCCGGTCGGATTCCAGCACCACCGCCAACCCGCCGCGACGACGGTGGCGCAGGGTGATGATGTCGCCCCGGCGCAGCGCCGCCAACGCGTCATTAGCCGCGCGGCGCCGCTGCAGCCGCGACGACCGGGCCTGGGCGCGTTCCCGCTCGGAGATCTGCGCCCGCAGCCGCGCATAGTCGAGGATCGGCGCATCGGCGCCGCCGATTTCGGCGGCGGTCTGCGCGAGCATCCGCTCGCCGCGTTCGGCGGCGCGGACCAGCCCGACGACGGACCGGTCGGCCTGGTATTGGGCGAATGACTGTTCCAGCAACCGGTGTGCCTGCTCGGGTCCCATCCGGCGCACCAGGTTGATCGTCATGTTGTAGCCCGGGGTGAACGAACTGCGCAGCGGGAAGGTGCGGGTGGACGCCAGCCCGGCGACGTCGCCGGGGTCGAGATCGGGAGCCCAGAGCACCACCGCATGCCCCTCGATGTCGATGCCGCGTCGGCCGGCGCGGCCGGTCAACTGGGTGTACTCTCCGGGTGTCAGCGGGGCGTGCTGCTCGCCGTTGAACTTCACCAGCCGCTCCAACACCACCGTGCGGGCCGGCATGTTGATGCCCAGCGCCAGCGTCTCGGTGGCGAACACGGCCTTGACCAGGCCGGCGGTGAACAACTCCTCGACGGTGTGCCGGAACACCGGCAGCAGCCCGGCGTGGTGGGCGGCGAGACCGCGCAGCAGCCCCTCGCGCCACTCGTAGTAGTCGAGCACCGCCAGGTCGGCATCGGCCAGGTCGCCGCAGCGGTGGTCGATGACCTCCGCGATCTGCGCTCGTTCCTGCTCGGTGGTCAACCGCAGCGGCGACCGGAGGCACTGCTTGACGGCGGCGTCGCAGCCGGCCCGGGAGAACACGAAGGTGATCGCTGGCAGCAGACCCGCCGAGTCGAGAATCTCGATCACGTCCGGCCGCATGGGTGGCCGGTACATGCCGGGCCGGCCGGGTCGCCCCGGACCGCGCCGCCGGGGCTGTCGATCGGCCAGGCGGTCCGCCTCACGTCGATGGGCGATATGGCGCAGCAGCGCCGGGTCGACAACCGGTTGCCTGGTCGCATGAACCTCCGGAGCGTCTGAGTGGGCCCGGTAGTCGAACAAGTCGAACAGCCGTTTGCCCACCAGCATGTGCTGCCACAGCGGCACCGGACGGTGTTCGTCGACCACGACCGTGGTGTCGCCGCGCACGGTCTGGATCCAGCCGCCGAACTCCTCGGCGTTGCTGACCGTTGCCGACAGGCTGACCAGCCGAACGTCGTCGGCCAGATGCAGGATGACCTCCTCCCACACCGCGCCACGCATCCGGTCGGCGAGGAAGTGCACCTCGTCCATCACCACGTACGACAGTCCTTGCAGTGCAGGCGAGTCGGCGTAGAGCATGTTGCGCAGCACCTCGGTGGTCATCACCACCACGGGCGCGTTGGCGTTGACCGACAGGTCGCCGGTGAGCAGTCCGATGCGGTCTTTGCCGTAGCGCGCGGTCAGGTCGGTGTGCTTCTGGTTGCTCAGCGCTTTCAGGGGTGTGGTGTAGAAACATTTCCCGCCGGCAGCCAGCGCCAGGTGCACCGCGAACTCGCCGACGACGGTCTTGCCGGCGCCGGTCGGCGCGCAGACCAGTACGCCGTGGCCGTCTTCTAGCGCCGCACACGCCCGCTGCTGGAAATCGTCGAGGGTGAACGGCAGTTCGGCGGCGAACCGGGCCAGCCCGGACGATCCCGTCGACCCGGTCATGTCGGTGGTTTGCGGCGAAGCCGATCAGCTGATGTCTTCATGGACCGCTGACGGCGGCTCGATCACCGATGCTTGGCCGTCTGCTTGGTCGTCGGCGATTTCGGCGGCTTCGCGCTTTGCTGTGCGCCTGTCGTGCAACCGGGCGATCTGGACGGCGAACTCCAGTAGCAGGGTCAGCGCAGACCCGAGCACCAGCATGGAAAACGGGTCCGAGCCGGGCGTGAACACCGCAGCGAAGACGAACATCGTGAAGATCAGTCCACGCCGCCAGGACTTGAGCCGGGCATAGGTCAGCACACCGGCCAGGTTGAGCATGACGATCAGCAGCGGGAACTCGAAGCTGACCCCGAACACCACCAGCAGGTTGACCAGGAAGCCGAAATAGCGGTCACCGGAGAGGGCGGTCACCTGCACGTCGCTGCCGACCGTCAGCAGAAACCCCAGCGCTTTTGCCAGCACCAGATACGCCAGGACCGCGCCCGCTACGAACAGCCCCGCCGCCGACACCACGAATGCCGCCGCGAACCGGCGTTCCCTGCGGTAGAGGCCGGGTGTGATGAACGCCCACAGCTGGTAGAACCAGACCGGGCAGGCCAGCACGATCCCGGTGGCCATCCCGACTTTGAGCCGCAACATGAATTGGTCGAACGGCGCGGTCGCCAGCAGCCGGCACTGCCCGTCGGCGCTGATGTCCGCGCGCGCCGACGCCGGCAGCGCACAGTACGGATGCCGCAGCCACTCGCCCAGGCTGCCCAGCCCGAAGAGCGAATGGGTGTACCAGATGAACCCGACGATCGTCGCGAGCGCGATGGCGGCCAGAGCGATCAACAGCCGGGTCCGCAGCTCACGCAGGTGATCGACGAGCGACATCGTCCCGTCAGGGTTAACGCGGCTACGGCGATGACGCGGGTCGAGTCGCCTGAGCAGTTCGGGGGTGCGCACGGATACGTTCAGTCGGGGGTACTTCCGCGCCGTATCGGCGATGCCGGGCCTAGACCGGTCGTCCGTCGGCGCCGGGCGGGTCGACGCGCTCGGACTGCACCGGGGTGGGGGGTGCTTGCGGTTTGGTGTCGTTCTGCAGCTCGCGAACCTCGGATTTGAAGATGCGCAACGACTTACCCAGCGAACGCGCCGCGTCGGGGAGCCGCTTGGCACCAAACAGCACAATCACCACGGCCAACAGGATCGCCCAGTGCCACGGACTCAGACTGCCCACTTTGGTCACCTCCAGACGTCGCCTCGATGCTACCGCAGCTCACCGCGTGAGCTCCTCAACCGCGCCGCCCAGCCTCGTACGCCGCCTCATACGCCGTCTCATAGGCCGCGACCGCCGCCGTCGCGGCCGCACGCACCCGGGCCGCCAGCGGCTCGGGCCCCAGCACCTGCACCTCCGGCCCGAAGCCCAGCATCAGGCGGGTCATCCACTCGTCGGAGATGTAGGTCACCGCGGCCTCGCAGTAACCCTCGGACAGTTCCCGCACGACCCGCATCGGGTAGTACTCGAACATCCATGACGCCGATGGCGCCACCCGCAGCGTCGCCGCTGGCAGCGCCGGGTCGGCGGCGAACAGCGAGGTGTCCGTCGACGCCTGCGCCGCCGGTTGCGGTGCTGCAGACGCCTCGTCGAGCACGGTGGCGGCGACGACACGGTCGAACCGGAACAGCCGCACCGCCTCGGCCTCACGGCACCAGGCCTCCAGGTAGCTGTGGTTACCGATCACCGCCACCCGGATCGGGTCGACCACCCGGTGGGACATCGTGTCGTGCGAAGCCGCGTAGTAATCGATGGCCAGCGCCCGCTTCTCCCGCACAGCGTCGCGGACCGCGCCGGTGGCCGCGTCGTCGGTGGGCCCAGGTTCGTCGGCCGCCGCCGGTGACGGACCCGCCGCGGCGCCGGCCGCCGACTCGATCTTGGCGATAGCGCTGCGCGCCGCCGCCGGGTCGACCACACCGGCAATGTCCACCAGCGCGCGCAGGGCTACCAGCAGGCCGGTGGCCTCCGGTGAGGTGAGCCGAAGCGGGTGGTCGATACCGGCCGAGAACGTCACCTCGATCGTGTCACCGATGAATGCGAAGTCGATCAGATCGTCGGGGTAGTAGCCGGGCTGACCGCAGACAAACAACTGGTTGACGTCCTGGTCGAGCTGCTGCACCGTGACGCCCAGATCGGCGGCGGCCTTGGCGCGGGTGACCCGCGGGTTGGCCTGAAAGTACGGCACCATATTCAGCAGCCGCACCAAGCGGGAAGACACGGGGTTCATCTGCGCTGCCCCTTCTCATTGCGATGGGGGGCATCGTCGCTGGCGCGGGTC
Source organism: Mycobacterium sp. TH-M106 (assembly GCF_057473765.1). NCBI lineage: Bacteria > Bacillati > Actinomycetota > Actinomycetes > Mycobacteriales > Mycobacteriaceae > Mycobacterium > Mycobacterium sp. TH-M106. Next base: position 11,131 of record NZ_JBYCLE010000450.1, read on the forward strand.
ATTTCTCGCCCCCGCAGGCTGCGGCGGCCCGGGCGCGCAACCGGGCCAGCACGTCGTCGCGCAGCGAGTCCGGTTCCAGTACGACGGCATCGGCACCGTGTCCGGCGATTTCGCGGGCCAACCGGTCGGTCGACCCAACGTCGAGCTCGATCACCTCACCGTCGCGGCCGGCCAATTTCCTGCGCCCGACCGAAGTCCCGGCACGGCGCACTGCGATGGCCCGGCCGTCGGCCACCCACACCCGGGCCCGAACGTCGGCGGGCGCCGGAAATTGGCCGGCCACCGCATCGGCCACGATCTGGCGTAGGTCGACGTCGTCTGGCCGCGTGACCGCGCCGACCGGGCCGATCACGGTGACAGCACCACCGATGCGGGACAACCGGAACACCCGGGTGGCGTCGCGGTCACGGTCGTGACCGACCAGATACCAGCGGCCGTTAGCGGTGATCACTCCCCACGGTTCGACGGTGCGGACGGCGTAGGGTTCGGCGCGCGACGGGCGATGCTCGAACTGCACCGCCTGCCCGCTGACGGTGGCCGACAGCAGCGCGCCGAGAACGTGCTGGGCGCCGCGCAGCCCAGGCGGCCCGGCGGCCGGGGCGATGGTGACCGTGGGGTCGGGGTCGACGTCCACGCCGGCGGCCCGCAGTTTGAGCAACGCACCCTGGGTGGCGCTGATCAGCTCCGGGGTCTCCCACAGCTGCGTGGCCACTGCCACCGCGGCGGCCTCGTCGGCGGTCAGCTCGACGTCGGGCAGCGCATAGTCATCGCGGTTGATGCGGTAGCCCTCGACCAGATCGAATGCCGACACCTTGCCGGTCTCCAACGGAATGCCCAGATCCCGCAGTTCGTTCTTGTCCCGCTCGAACATCCGGGAGAACGCGTCCGCGGTGGGGCAGTCGGCGTAGCCGGCCACGCTGGACCGGATCTTCTCCGCGGTGAGGTAGCCGCGGGTGGACAGCAGTGCGATGACGAGGTTCAGCAGCCGTTCGACTTTGGCGGTGGCCACCCTGACAGGGTAGTTGCTCAGTCCGCTTGCCCGGCTCGCATCGTCGTCGGGTCACATGCTCGCGATCAGCCGGTTGACCCGTTCGTCGACCGACCGGAACGGGTCCTTGCACAGCACGGTGCGCTGGGCCTGGTCGTTGAGCTTGAGGTGCACCCAGTCGACGGTGAAGTCCCGGCCGGCGGCCTGCGCCGCAGTGATGAACTCGCCGCGCAGCTTGGCGCGGGTGGTCTGCGGCGGGGTGTCGACCGCATCGTCGATCTCCTCGTCGGTGGCGATGCGGGCCGCCAGACCCTTGCGTTGCAACAGGTCGAACACGCCGCGGCCGCGTTTGATGTCGTGATAGGCCAGATCCAGCTGGGCGATCTTCGGGTCGGACAGCTCCATGTGGTAGGCGTCCTGGTAGCGCTGGAACAGCTTGCGTTTGATCACCCAGTCGATCTCGGTGTCGACCTTGGCGAAATCCTGGCGCTCCACGGCGTCGAGCTGGCGTCCCCACAAGTCGATGACCTGCTCGACCTGCGGGTTGGACCCCCGGGTCAGCAGGTACTCGACGGCACGGCTGTAGTACTCGCGCTGGATGTCCAATGCGCTGGCCTGCCGGCCGCCGGCGAGCCGCACCGGGCGGCGGCCGGTCAGATCGTGGCTGACCTCGCGGATAGCGCGGATCGGGTTGTCCAGCGAGAAGTCGCGAAACGACACCCCGGCCTCGATCATCTCCAGCACCAGCGTTGCGCTGCCCACCTTGAGCATCGTGGTGGTCTCGGACATGTTGGAGTCGCCGACGATGACGTGCAGTCGGCGGTACTTCTCGGCGTCGGCGTGCGGCTCGTCGCGAGTGTTGATGATCGGGCGGGACCGGGTGGTCGCGCTGGACACGCCCTCCCAGATGTGCTCGGCGCGCTGCGACAGGCAGAATGTGGCGGCCTTGGGGGTTTGCAGCACCTTGCCGGCACCGCAGATCAGCTGACGGGTCACCAGAAAAGGCAGCAGCACATCGGAGATCCGGGAGAATTCGCCGGCCCGCACGATCAGGTAGTTCTCGTGGCAGCCGTAGGAGTTGCCCGCCGAGTCGGTGTTGTTCTTGAACAGATAGATGTCGCCGCCGATGCCCTCGTCGGCCAGTCGCTGCTCGGCGTCGATCAGCAGGTCTTCCAGCACCCGTTCGCCGGCATGGTCGTGGGTGACCAGCTGCACCAGGTTGTCGCATTCGGCGGTGGCGTACTCGGGGTGGCTGCCCACGTCGAGGTACAACCGGGCCCCGTTGCGCAGGAACACGTTGGAGCTGCGGCCCCACGACACCACCCGGCGGAACAGGTAGCGGGCCACCTCGTCCGGGGACAGCCGGCGGTGGCCGTGGAACGTGCAGGTGACACCGAATTCGGTCTCGATGCCCATGATTCGCCGCTGCACGTGATCGAGGGTACTGGTTGACGCGCGGCAACGGCGGCCAGGTCCGCGCACCTGCGCGCACGGCGTGCAGTGACCATCGGGACAGTCCAGTGCAGTGACGTCAGGGGCGGGCGGCACGCCGCCGACATCGTTTAAGGTGGGAAACCGCGCGGCTGCTGCGCGCATCGGGCCCTCGTATCCCAACTGGCAGAGGAAACGGACTCAAAACCCGTACAGTGTGGGTTCGAATCCCACCGAGGGCACCTTATAAGCGCAGAAGGGCCCGTCGATGCGCAGCGGTGGACCGACGTCACGGTAACCCAGAGTCGGCCCGCATCCCGCCGAGGGCAATCTGCAGGCGGGTGGGGCACGGCTTATCGCGTTAAGCTTCGATCATGCCATCCAGGGCGGTCGGACGGCACTGCGCTGCCGCACCGGTCGAGGCAGACACTGGGTACCGGCGGTCGCATTGCGTCCCCGCCCGCACGCGACACTACGAGCAACGGGTGGCCCAGCGGCTGCGGGTGCTCAAGATCGCGGCGTGGCTCGCAGCGGCGATCAGCGGGGGTTTCGGGATACTGCAATTCTTCGTCGGTCCGGGCTATTGGTGGATCGGTGTCGTCAACCTGGCTGCCGCGGCTGTCTTCGTGTCGACTCCGATGCTGTACCGCTACGGGGAGTTCGTCGCGCCGTTGACGTTCACCTGCACCGCGTACCTGACGACCTTTGTGGTCTGCTGGGCGGTGGGAACCGACTCCGGCCTGCAGTTTTACT